>NZ_JADBRA010000007.1:0-208820 GCF_014896205.1 Enterobacter cloacae complex sp. I2 | reverse complement strand
CAGAAGTGAAACGCCGTAGCGCCGATGGTAGTGTGGGGTCTCCCCATGTGAGAGTAGGGAACTGCCAGGCATCAAACAAGTGAAGAGGCCATCCGCAAGGATGGCCTTTTTGCGTTTTTGTAGATCCTTCATTTCCATAAACTAATCACCTATCCCTGCGTATATACGGTAAACTACCCCGGTTTTTGCATCAGGATAGCGTCTATGAACCACTCCCTTAAGCCCTGGAATACCTTTGGTATTCAACGAAATGCTAATCAAATTGTACGTGCCGAAAATGCTCAGCAGCTGCTGAACGCGTGGCAGAGCGTAACAGAAAATGGTGAACCCGTACTGATTCTGGGCGAAGGAAGTAATGTCCTGTTTCTCGATGATTTTGCGGGAACGGTGATCGTCAACCGCATCATGGGAATTGACGTTGAAGAGCGCGCTGACAGCTGGCATTTACGCGTGGGTGCTGGCGAAAACTGGCACCGTCTGGTGCAATATACCCTTGAAAAAGGGATGCCCGGGCTGGAAAACCTGGCCCTGATCCCGGGCTGCGCAGGATCGTCTCCTATTCAAAACATCGGTGCCTACGGCATCGAACTGAAACACGTCTGCGAATACGTCGACTGCATTGAGCTGGCCACGGGTAATGCGCAGCGCTTAACCGCAGAGCAGTGCCGCTTTGGCTATCGCGACAGCATTTTCAAGCACGAGTATCAGGATCGGTTCGTCATTGTGGCCGTTGGTCTGCGTCTGGCAAAGGACTGGAAACCGGTGCTGACTTACGGCGATCTGACCCGCCTCGATCCGGCTACCGTCACACCGCGTGAGGTATTTGATTCCGTTTGCCATATGCGAATGACCAAGCTTCCGGACCCGAAAGTGAACGGAAATGCGGGCAGTTTCTTCAAAAACCCGGTGATCGGCAGCGAAAATGCCAAAGCATTTCTCACCGGCTGGCCAACGGCTCCGCATTATCCTCAGGCGGATGGCAGCGTGAAGCTGGCCGCAGGCTGGCTTATCGATCAATGTGATTTAAAAGGTACCACTGTTGGTGGCGCTGCTGTTCACCGTCAGCAGGCACTGGTACTGATTAACCAGTCCAACGCGACGAGTGAAGATGTCGTCAACCTGGCGCACCATGTTCGCCAGCGCGTGGGCGAAAAATTTAACGTCTGGCTAGAGCCTGAAGTTCGCTTTATTGGCCGAACAGGCGAAGTGAATGCCGTGGAGACCATTGCGTGAAGGACAATACAATTCCGTTAACTCTCATCGGCATTCTGGCAGATGGCGAGTTTCATTCTGGTGAGCAGCTGGGCGAGCAGCTGGGCATGAGCCGCGCTGCTATCAACAAGCATATACAAACGCTCCGCGACTGGGGCGTGGATGTGTTTACGGTGCCTGGTAAAGGTTATAGCCTGCCGGAACCGATCCAGTTACTGAATGAAGAGACCATTCGCAGCCAGATTGGGCACGGCAACGTTGCGGTATTGCCGGTCATTGATTCGACGAACCAGTATCTGCTGGACCGCCTGAGCGAGCTGACATCCGGCGATGCCTGCGTTGCCGAGTATCAACAGGCAGGACGTGGCCGTCGGGGTCGCAAGTGGTTCTCGCCATTTGGCGCCAACCTCTATCTCTCCATGTACTGGCGGCTTGAGCAGGGGCCGGCTGCGGCCATCGGGCTTAGCCTGGTCATCGGTATCGTGATGGCAGAGGTGCTGCACGATCTGGGCGCGGATAACGTGCGGGTGAAATGGCCGAACGATCTCTATCTCAACGATCGCAAACTGGCAGGTATCCTGGTTGAACTGACGGGAAAAACGGGCGATGCCGCGCAGATCGTCATTGGAGCTGGGCTAAACATGGTAATGCGAAACGTGCAAAACGATGTGGTGAACCAGGCCTGGACCAACCTCCAGGAAGCGGGGATCGCCATCGATCGCAATACGCTTGCCGTCCGGATGATCAATGAGTTACGAAGTTCGCTGACGCTCTTTGAACAGGAGGGATTAGCGCCATTCCTCTCACGCTGGGAAAAGCTCGATAACTTTATTAACCGACCGGTGAAGCTGCTGATTGGAGATAAAGAGATTTACGGCATTTCACGCGGCATTGACGCACAGGGCGCGTTGCTTCTTGAGCAGGATGGCGTGATTAAGCCCTGGGTGGGCGGAGAAATTTCGTTACGAAGTGCAGAGTAACCCTCTCCCCACAGGGGAGAGGGTGTAGCGGCTATTACTGCGGATATGGCACCCAATCCCCGGCATTCAGTCGGACATAAGGCTTGTTCTGATACTGGATCACCACCGCGTTAGCGTTTTCTGATACCTCTGCCGTCTGCGGCAGCCCGCTGGTGAGCTGATCCCAGTTTACGCTATCCTGCACAAACAGCTTACCGTCTACTGCGCGAGCAACCAGTTCCGAAATGGCCAGATAGCTGCTTGGCTGGGTGATCTCAACAGGCGCACCCTGACGCGGCGCCTTCATGCCAAAGAACTTAATCCCGGCCGGAACGTTAGTGATGGACGGGCTTGGGATATCACGCAGGCCAGACACCTGCATCCTGTCGCCTTTCAGCGCTCCACCATGTTCCGGTACCACCACCACCATCACTTTACGCCCTGATTTTTCCAGCTCGGTAAAGAACGCATCCAGTTCGTCAAAGAACTTCTGGGCACGGGCTTTATAATCGGCCGTTTTGCTTACGCCAGGATAGTGATTCCCGTCGTGCAGCGGCAGCGTGTTATAGAACGTCGCGCTTCGCGTTCCTTCTTCTTTGCCAACGGTGTCGAACCAGCGCTGAAGCACGGCGGTATCGTCATACACCGGCGAACCATCGAAGCCCAGTAACGTCACCGGCAGCCCTTTCTGGTCCATCAGTGGAGCCTGCATTCCCCCCTGTTCACGCACTTCCTTCAGGAAGTTACCGAACTGGCCGTTATGGCCCATCATCAGGTGCTGCGTAAAGCCGAGTTTTGCCAGGTTATCGAACAGATAGCACTGGTTAGCTGCGGGCTGGTAGAGATTCTTATGCGAAGGCTGCCCACAGCTCGCGCGCAGCAGGCGGATAGCCGCCGGGCCGCTGTAGGAGGTGGCGGAGTTAAAGTCTTTAAACTGTATATCGAAATGCGACCACAGCGGATGCGACATCAACCCGGCCGCATCGACATCCGCCCAGGACAGAGAACAGATGTTAATCACCAGCAGTTCAAACGGCTGAGCGTCGGCAGGCAGCGCATCCGGGAATTTCGTCTGGCGCTTATCTTCCGCAGCGTAAAAACTGGAGAGCCACGCGTTCAGGTTAGCGGATGTCGGCGGTGCGGTCTGCGCGGGGATATCCCCTACCACAGGCGTATCCCCTGCTGTCGCGACGGTAGCGGCGGCGGAGCCCCCCGTGGTGGTTACGGTTGTTGTCGGCTGACCGGCTGGCCACAGCGAGAAGCTTGGGCCCGTCAGCGTCAGGACGTTTAGCCAGACCATAATCGCGACGACAAACACCGTCACGCGGATCCACTGAGACAGGAACAGCCAGGCGACCAGCAGGACAAATACCGCGCCAATCATCTGCCAGTTAATAAAGCGCTCAACCAGATCGAGCATATAGTCCGTACTGAAACCTGCGACCTGGGAGCCCTGGCTCATGATGCTTTCGGGGCCAGGCAGCCAGGTATCATGCCAGAACAGGGCGAAACCGATGGGGATAGCGACCCAGTGACGTATACGGTGCAGCCTGAGGTTCGGGATTGGCATCAGCAGGAATGCCATAAACACCAGGTTAAGCAGAGGGTGGAAATTAAGGTAGCCTGCCCACAGCAGACCAAACTTCACCAGAAAGTAAAAATTCCAGCCGGACAGGCCGCGCCAGTATTGCCAGAGTGGCGATGGCGCCGAAGAGGTATAGGTAGAATTAGTCATGTTTTCGGTTTGCCTTGACGTTCGGAGCGCGAGTCAGTGTTCCGGCGGGTTTAATATAGCGAGGTTTGACGAACAGTAATCTGACCGTATCGCGAATACGGCGCAGGGAATGGCGCGCATAGTAGCCCAGCGGCAAAAAAATTAGCGCACACAGAACAACCAGTTGAATGATATCGCTGATATTCATAATGGCGCGCTCTCCTTGTTCTCATCCAGTAAACGTAGCGGCTCAGGTACCCGACGCCAGACATGCCCGTCATGCTTCGCGTTGAGAACCGGTACGGCACCGCTTGTTACAGGCAACGGTTTGGCCCACTTTTCGGGTGCCAGTGTACGCATCTGGACAAGCTCAGCAGCAATCAGGTTATCTTCGAACCAGACCATGCGGTTCGAGAAAATATCTCCGGTAGGCAGCGGGAAGATATGGTTCAGCGCGGTATCCAGATCGTTCACCCGGCAGAAGGAGAGGAACAGCACCAGGCGATTATCGCCAATGGTCATGATATCCCCTGTACGATTAGGGCGGCACAAAGTAAGCGCCTGCTCAACACGAATGCCCGGCACGGGACGCAGGGCAACCATCACCCCTTTTCCGTCTGACGGTAACAGCGTATTGCTTATCATGTTGCCCACCGCATCGCAGAAGGTGTCCCACTTCTGGTAGCCGCGCAGCTTCATCGGCTGCGTCATGGAAAGCAGGGTGCTGATATCTTCCGGAACGTGGCGGTTAAACTGCTGGCCCTGGATGCTTTCGATCAGCGTCAGACAGCGCGAGAGGGGCGCATTCCAGGGGATGACCATATTAGCGCCACAGCCCAATAACAGGCGCTCATCGGTGGCGCGCAGGCTGGTATTATTTTCACGCACCACGATTTTTAACGCGCTGCCGCGCTGTCGACGTAGCGTGTGAATATGCCTTGCCAGCGTTTCAATTTGGTTATTCTGAATCAACGAGAAGATAATGGTCGCCGCCTGCGTGGTGCGCGCTTCATCAAATAAGGCTTCATTGGTATCGAACAGTGACCAGTGTTCAGAAAGTGCAGGCGCGCCTTCCAGTACCGCAATATGACTCAGAACGCGTTTTTCATCACTGCGTGGCTGAACCACCGTCTCTTCCTGTTGAGCAAGATGCCACTCATCCCCAACATGTTTGAGGGTAAGCTGCTGTCGGGAGCTCACCCCTTTTTCATTGCACCAGAATGCCACGTCGTACAGATGGCTGTCAGTCTGGACACGAATACTGGCCAGACCATAGAGGGAGCGGTATTCACTCATTAAAAGTGAAAAAAGCTTGTCGTTATTACTGCCTGGGTTAACCACCAATAAGGTGCAATTTTGATTTTTCGCCCATCTGTTGATTCTTTCCAGCCATTTCAGCAGTTTTTCTGAAGGAATATTTTGTAGACCGTTTTGAGAACATTTAAGAATCAGTAAATAGTGTTCAGGAACAATAGAGCACTGAATATCGCGGGGTAAAAAGTATAAACTGTCGGCCTCTGCTGACATGGAAAATAATCGTACTGTCTGGGGTCCACGGTCAGTTTCGAGCCTGATGATTGACTTTGGCTCATCGCCCATCGTAATGACGGCAACGCGGGAATCCTTACCCTGCGCCGCTATCGTCTGGTTTACCAGACTGATGGCATCAGCATTACGATCCGTATTAACCCACCAGACTCCTCCGACTGGCATGTGGCGCAATTCGTCCCATAATGACTGGATGCCAATAGAAAATATGGAGTCCACGGTGTCCCTCTTTTCGTCGAATTTCTATGCCTCTCAGTTTACTAGCGAAAGCGTAGAAATAAACCTAACATTGAAATTAAAGAACATCAGATTTAGCATGTAAATGAATTTCGTGGGCAGGACGCCTCGCTGCATCTGAATCTTATGATTTTACTCAAAGGGATGAAATAAGAATGCAAAATAACGAACCCGCAACGCCAGTCGACTCAAGCCTGGGTTACACATTCCAAAACGATTTTCTGGCGCTCACGCAGGCTTTTTCGTTGCCTGAAATAGATTACACCGATATTTCCCAGCGGGAACAGTTGGCTGCGGCTATTAAACGTTGGCCGTTATTAGCTGAGTTTGCCCAACAACAATAAGGAAGCCATTGATGGCCGTACTAGGATTACAGGGCGTCCGTGGTGGGGTAGGTACAACTTCCGTAACCGCGGCGCTGGCGTGGTCATTGCAGGTTTTAGGTGAATCGGTACTGGTTATTGATGCCTGCTCCGATAATTTGCTGCGCATGTCATTCAATGTCGACTTTACGTATTCAAACGGCTGGGGGCGCGCGCTTCTGGACGATAAAGACTGGCGGGATGCGGGTTTGCGCTATACCTCCCAGCTCGATTTGCTTCCTTTTGGTCAGCTGACGGAAACCGAACGCGGGAATGAAGCCGCGTTTCAGCGCCTGTTCTCTCGCTTCACCACCGCGTTGCAGAGCCTGAAAGAGAAAGGGCACTATCGGTGGATCCTGCTGGACCTGCCGCACGGCGCCGCGTCGCTGACCCGCCAGCTGCTGGCGCAGTGTGACCATGTGCTCTCCATCGCGAACGTAGATGCGAATTGCCATATCCGTCTGCATCAGCAGGCGTTGCCTGCCAATGCCCATATTCTGATCAACGATCTGCGCATTGGCAGCCAGATCCAGGACGATCTGTACCAGGTCTGGCTACAGAGTCAGCGCCGCCTGTTGCCGATGGTGATCCATCGTGACGAAGCGATGGCGGAGTGCCTCGCGTCGAAACAACCCCTTGGGGAGTACCGTAGCGATTCACTGGCGGCGGAAGAGATCCTGACGCTGGCCAACTGGTGTCTGCTGCACTTTGCGAAAAGGCCTGAGTCTGCCGGGAGTACGGCATGAGTCGCCTGACCAGCTGGCTGCTCATCCCGCCGGTCAGTTCGCGCTTAAGTGAACGCTATCGCCATTACCGTCATCACGGCGCTTCATCGCTGAGCGCTGCGCTGGGCTGTTTCTGGATGGTTCTGGCGTGGATGTTCCTCCCCCTTGAACATCCGCGCTGGCAACGTATTCGCGCGCGCCACGGTGAACTCTATCCGCATATCAACCCTGACAAGCCGCGTCCGCTCGATCCCGCGCGCTACGCTATTCAGTCCATCTGGCTGCTGGCGACCTCAGCGGGTGCGGAGAAAAAAACGTCCCGCTGGCGCAGTTTCGATCGCGTGCAGAACCTGCGTGAACGCTATCACCAGTGGCTTGACCGGCTACCCGACCGGGTTGGCGACAGAACGGGACATTTAGATAACCACAAAGAGCTCGGGCACCTCCACCCGGGCTTGCGGCGTTTTATTCTCGGCGTGGTGGTGGCGTTCTCGCTCATTCTGGCGCTGGTCTGTATTACCCAGCCGTTCAACCCGCTGGCGCAGTTTACCTTCCTGATCCTGCTGTGGGGTGTGGCGCTGCTGGTGCGGCGCATTCCGGGGCGTTTTTCCGCCCTGATGCTGATTGTGCTGTCGCTGACCGTTTCCTGCCGCTACATCTGGTGGCGTTATACCTCAACGCTGAACTGGGACGATCCGGTCAGCCTGGTGTGCGGGCTAGTGCTGCTGTTTGCGGAAACCTACGCCTGGATCGTGCTGGTGCTGGGTTACTTCCAGGTTATCTGGCCGCTGAATCGTCAGCCGGTGCCGCTGCCAAAAGACACGACCCAGTGGCCAACGGTGGACCTCTTCGTGCCGACCTACAACGAAGATCTGTCGGTGGTGAAAAACACCATCTACGCCGCGCTGGGTATCGACTGGCCGAAGGACAAAATCAAAATCTGGATCCTCGATGATGGTGGCCGCGCCGAGTTCCGCCAGTTCGCAGACGAAGTGGGGGTAGAGTACATCGCCCGTACCACTCACGAACACGCGAAGGCCGGTAACATCAACAATGCGCTGAAATATGCCAAAGGGGAGTTCGTCTCTATTTTTGACTGCGACCACGTGCCAACGCGCTCGTTCCTGCAAATGACGATGGGCTGGTTCCTGAAGGAGAAAGAGCTGGCGATGATGCAGACGCCGCACCACTTCTTCTCGCCGGATCCGTTTGAACGTAACCTCGGTCGTTTCCGCAAAACCCCGAACGAGGGCACGCTGTTCTATGGCCTGGTGCAGGACGGGAACGACATGTGGGACGCCACGTTCTTCTGCGGCTCCTGCGCGGTTATCCGCCGCAAGCCGCTGGATGAAATTGGCGGCATCGCCGTGGAAACGGTCACGGAAGATGCTCACACCTCCCTGCGTCTGCACCGCCTTGGCTATACCTCGGCCTATATGCGCATTCCCCAGGCGGCGGGGCTGGCAACGGAATCCCTGTCGGCACACATCGGCCAGCGTATTCGCTGGGCGCGCGGCATGGTGCAAATCTTCCGTCTCGATAACCCGCTGATGGGCAAAGGGCTGAAGCTGGCGCAGCGCCTGTGCTACGTCAACGCCATGTTCCACTTCCTGTCGGGTATTCCACGGCTTATCTTCCTCACCGCGCCGCTGGCGTTCCTGCTCCTTCACGCTTACATCATCTACGCTCCCGCGCTGATGATTGCCCTGTTTGTGCTGCCGCACATGATCCACGCCAGCCTGACGAACTCGAAGATTCAGGGGAAATATCGCCACTCCTTCTGGAGCGAAATTTACGAAACGGTGCTGGCCTGGTACATCGCG
Source organism: Enterobacter cloacae complex sp. I2 (assembly GCF_014896205.1). Classification (NCBI taxonomy): domain Bacteria; kingdom Pseudomonadati; phylum Pseudomonadota; class Gammaproteobacteria; order Enterobacterales; family Enterobacteriaceae; genus Enterobacter; species Enterobacter cloacae complex sp. I2. The sequence goes on along the minus strand of NZ_JADBRA010000007.1, from coordinate 200,240 downwards.
CCGCCAACCATGGTAGCGCTGATTAACCCGCATAAAGGGAAATTTAACGTCACCGCGAAGGGTGGGCTGGTGGAAGAGGAGTATGTCGACTGGGTGATCTCCCGGCCCTATATTTTCCTGGTGCTGCTGAATATTGTGGGCGTCATTGTTGGGATCTGGCGCTACTTCTACGGCCCGGAAAACGAAGTCCTGACGGTCTTCGTGAGTATGGCGTGGGTGTTTTATAACCTGATTATCCTCGGTGGCGCGGTGGCGGTATCGGTGGAGAGTAAACAGGTCCGCCGCGCGCATCGCGTCGAAATCAGCATGCCCGCGGCCATTGCCCGCGACGATGGCCATCTCTTCTCCTGTACCGTACATGACTTCTCGGATGGCGGTCTGGGTATCAAGATCAACGGTCAGGCTAAGGTGCTGGAGGGGCAGAAGGTTAACTTACTGCTTAAGCGCGGCCAGCAGGAGTATGTCTTCCCGACGCAGGTTGTACGCGTGAGAGGAAATGAGGTGGGTCTGCAACTGATGCCGCTGACCAAAAAGCAACACATTGATTTTGTGCAGTGTACGTTTGCCCGCGCGGATACGTGGGCTCTCTGGCAGGACAGCTTCCCTGAGGATAAGCCTCTGGAAAGCCTGCTGGATATTCTTAAGCTGGGGTTCCGTGGCTATCGTCACCTTGCAGAATTTGCCCCGTCGTCGGTGAAATTAATTTTCCGGTCACTTACTTCGCTGGTTTCCTGGGTCGTGTCGTTCATTCCGCGTCGGCCTGAGCGAGATGAAGCGAAGCAGGTGGACCCGGTTATGGCTCAACAATGATGATAACGCGATGAAAACAAAACTTTCCTGGTTATGTGCAGTGGCAATGGGGATGAGTGCGCTCCCTGCAACAGTGGCTAACGCGGCGCCTGATAACGCAGCGACCACGCCTGCTCCAACGGTGCCTGTCGTCGCGCAAGCGACCGATCCGGTTGTGACGGCGGCGCCGGGGCAGACGGAAAACGTCGTCCCAAATCAGCCGACGACGGGGAATACGCTGCCTGCCGGTAATCCGGTGGTGGGGCAGGTCATGCCTGGCGTGCCCGGTGCCAACGCACCCGTGGTTGCGGAAAATACGCCGTCGCGTGACGTTAAGCTGACGTTTGCCCAGATCGCCCCTCCTCCGGGCAGCATGGTCCTGCGCGGCATCAACCCCAATGGCGGTATCGAATTCGGTATGCGCAGCGATGAAGTCGTGTCGAAAGCGATGCTCAACCTGGAATACACGCCATCGCCGTCGCTGCTGCCAGTGCAGTCCCAGCTTAAGGTCTATCTGAATGACGAGCTGATGGACGTCCTGCCAGTCACCAAAGAGCAGCTGGGTAAGAAAACCCTGGCCCAGGTGCCGATTAACCCGTTGTTTATCACCGACTTTAACCGCGTACGTCTGGAATTTGTCGGTCACTACCGCGATGTCTGTGAAAACCCGGCCAGCAGCACCCTGTGGCTGGATGTGGGCCGTAACTCCTCGCTACAGATGACGTATCAGCCACTGGCGCTGAAAAACGATCTTTCGGCCTTCCCCGTGCCGTTCTTCGACCCGCGCGATAACCGTCCTCTGAACCTGCCGATGGTGTTTGCGGGCTCTCCGGATGTGACCGAACAGCTGGCGGCCTCCATCGTGGCATCCTGGTTTGGTTCCCGCTCCGGCTGGCGCGGTCAGAGTTTCCCGGTCATGTACGACAAAATGCCGGATAAAAACGCGATCGTGTTTGCCACCAACGCCAAACGTCCGTCATTTCTGCGTGACCATCCGGCTGTGAAAGCGCCCACCATCGAGATGATCACCCATCCGGACAACCCGTACGTGAAGCTGCTGGTGGTCTTCGGGCGTGATGAAAAAGATCTGGTGCAGGCGGCGAAGGGCATTGCGCAGGGGAATATCCTGTTCCGCGGCAACAGCGTCGTGGTGGATGAAGTGAAACCGCTGGTGGCGCGTAAGCCTTATGATGCCCCAAACTGGGTGCGCACCGACCGCGCGATCACCTTCGGCGAGCTGAAAACCTATGAAGAGCAATTGCAGTCCACCGGGCTTGAGCCTTCTCCCGTCAGCCTGTCGCTGAACCTGCCGCCGGATCTGTATCTGCTGCGCACCAACGGGATTGATATCAACCTGAACTACCGTTACACCGCGCCGGCAACCAAAGACAGCTCGCGCATGGATATCAGCCTCAACAACCAGTTCCTGCAATCGTTCAGCCTGACAAGCAGCCAGGAGACAAACCGGCTGATGCTTCGTCTGCCAGTATTGCAGGGGCTGCTGGACGGTAAAACCGATGTGTCGATCCCGGCGTTGAAGCTGGGTGCGGTGAACCAGCTGCGGTTTAACTTCCAGTATATGAACCCGATGCCGGGTGGAACGGTGGAAAACTGTATTACCTTCCAGCCGGTGCAAAACCACGTGGTGATTGGTGATGATTCCACGATCGACTTCTCGAAGTATTACCACTTTATCGCGATGCCGGACCTGCGTGCGTTTGCAAATGCCAGCTTCCCGTTCAGCCGCATGGCAGATCTCTCTGAATCAATTGTCGTGATGCCAAAAGCGGCCAACGAAGGTCAGGTTGCCACGCTGCTGGATACCATGGGCACCATCGGGGCGCAAACCGGCCTGCCGGCGGTCAACGTGACGGTGACGAACGACGGTAGCCAGATCCAGAACAAAGACGCCGATATCATGGTCATCGGCAACATTCCGGACAAGCTGAAAGACGAGAAGCGCGTCGATCTGCTGGTGCAGGCGGCGCAGTCATGGGTCAACACGCCGCTGCGTCAGACCGAGTTCCCGAGCATCATGCCGGACAGCGGCGATCGTCAGGCCAATATCAGGACGACCGTAAGCTCAACGGGACCGATGGCCGCGATTGTCGGCTTCCAGTCGCCGTATAACGACCAGCGCAGCGTTATCGCCCTGCTGGCGGACAGCCCGCGCGGCTATGAGCTGCTCAATACGGCCATGAACGATAGCGGTAAACGGGCGGCAATGTACGGTTCCGTCTCGGTTATTCGTGAGTCTGGGGTCAACAGCCTGCGCGTGGGGGATGTCTACTATGTGGGTCATCTGCCGTGGTTTGAGCGCCTGTGGTACGCCCTGTCTAACCATCCGGTGCTGCTGGCCGTGCTGGCTGCGCTCAGCGTCGTCTTACTGGCCTGGGTGCTGTGGCGTCTGCTGCGAATCATTAGCCGTCGTCGTCTTAATCCGGACCATGAGTAAGCGGTGATGAAAATCTTTCGTGGGTGTGTAGTCGCAGCGTTGATGCTGGCGGCGGCGAATCTTCATGCCGCCTGCCGCTGGCCCGCCTGGGAGACGTTCAAGCAGGATTATATGAGCGAAGGTGGGCGCGTTATCGATCCCAGCGACGCGCGCAAGATCACCACCTCGGAAGGGCAAAGCTATGGGCTGTTCTTTGCGCTGGCAGCAAACGATCGCAAGGCGTTCGATCTGCTGCTGGCATGGACACGCGATAACCTTGCCGAGGGGGATTTAGCCCAGCATCTCCCAGCCTGGCTGTGGGGGAAAAAGGACGACGAAACCTGGGCCGTTATCGACTCGAACTCGGCGTCGGATGCCGATATCTGGATTGCCTGGTCGCTGCTGGAAGCCGGGCGGCTATGGAAAAATCCCGATTATACGCGCACGGGTAAGGCGCTGTTGACGCGCATTGCCACCGAGGAAGTGGTGAAGGTGCCGGGACTGGGCTCTATGCTGCTGCCGGGTAAAGTCGGTTTTGCCGAAGAGAGTGCCTGGCGCTTCAACCCCAGCTACCTGCCGCCGCAGCTTGCGAGCTATTTTACCCGTTTTGGTGCACCGTGGACGACGCTCCGAGAAACCAACCTGCGTCTGCTGCTGGAGACCGCGCCTAAAGGATTTTCCCCGAACTGGGTGAAATATCAGAAGAAGGGCGGCTGGCAGCTGAAGCAGGATGCGTCCCTTATCGGCAGCTACGATGCGATTCGCGTCTATCTCTGGGTAGGGATGATGAACGATAGCGATCCACAGAAAGCCCGGCTACTTGCGCGTTTCAAGCCCATGGCGACCACCACAACCAAACAAGGCTTGCCGCCGGAAAAAGTGGACGTAGCGACCGGGAAACGTACCGGAGATGGGCCGGTTGGGTTCTCTGCCTCCCTGCTTCCGTTTTTACAAAACCGGGACGCGCAGGCGGTGCAACGTCAGCGCGTCGCCGATCGTTTTCCCGATAATAATGCTTATTACAGCTACGTTCTGACCCTCTTTGGACAAGGGTGGGATCAGCATCGTTTTCGCTTCACCGCGCAAGGTGAATTACTACCGGATTGGGGCCAGGAATGCGCACGTTCACATTAAATCTCCTCACGTTATCGCTTGGCCTGGCGCTAATGCCCCTGGCCCAGGCCGCCAACTCCCCGCAGCAGAGACAGCTGCTGGAACAGGTCCGTCTGGGCGAATCCACGCAGCGTGAGGATTTGGTGCGTCAGTCGCTCTACCGCCTTGAGCTGATCGACCCCGACAACCCGGACGTGATTGCCGCACGCTTCCGCTATCTGTTACGACAGGGCGATACGGCGGGCGCGCAAAAAGAGCTGGATCGTCTGAAAGGAATGGCACCCGATTCCAGCGCGTACCAGTCCTCCCGTACGACCATGCTGCTCTCCACGCCGGACGGTCGCCAGGCCCTCCAGCAGGCTCGCCTGCTTGCCACTACCGGTCATACGCAGGAAGCCATTGCCGCGTATGACAAACTGTTTGACGGGAATCCGCCCTCGGGCGACATCGCGACTGAGTACTGGAACGTGGTGGCAAAAGATCCCGCCCGCCGGAACTCAGCCATAGGCCAGCTTAAAAACCTTAACGCCACCAGCCCGGGCAACGCCCCGCTACAGGCCTCGCTGGCCCAGCTTCTGTTCGAGAGCGGACGCCGTGACGAAGGGTTTGCGGTGTTGCAGGAGATGGCCAAATCGAACAAGGGCCGCAGTCAGGCGTCGGATATGTGGTACCAGCAGATCAAAGATCTGCCGGCCAGCAGCACCAGCGTCACCGCGCTGCAACAGTACCTGAGCGTGTTCAGCGATGGCGATAACGTGACGGCGGCGCGCGCGCAGCTTGAAGCGCAGCAAAAACAGCTCGCCGATCCGGCGTTTCGCGCCAAAGCCGAAGGGTTAGCCGCGGTGGAAGCCGGGCAGGGCAACAAAGCGGTGACGGAGTTGCAGAAAGCGGTCAGCGCCAACCACGCCGACAGCGAAGCCGTAGGCGCGCTGGGGCAGGCCTATTCCCAGAAAGGCGATCGCGCCCGCGCGGTGGCGCAGTTTGAAAAGGCGATCGCCCTCGATCCGCAGAGCGATAACCGGGGCAAATGGGACAGCCTGCTGAAGGTCAACCGATACTGGCTGCTGATCCAGCAGGGGGATAACGCCCTGAAAGCCAACAATACGGCCCAGGCGGAACGCTATTACCAGCAGGCGCGCAGCGTCGATAATACCGACAGCTACGCGGTGCTGGGGCTAGGTGATGCGGCGGCGGCGCGTAAAGATAACGACGCGGCCGAACGCTATTACCGCCAGGCGTTGCGTATGGACAGCGGCAACACCAACGCGGTGCGCGGTCTTGCCAATATTTATCGCGCACAGTCTCCGGAGAAGGCGACGCAGTTTATTCAGTCGCTCTCTGCCAGCCAGCGCCGCAGCATTGATGATATTGAACGTAGCCTGACGAACGAGCAGCTGTCAGCCCAGGCCGAACGGCTGGAAAGCGAGGGGAAATATGCCCAGGCCGCAGAAATTCAGCGCCGACGCCTTGCGCTTTCCCCGGGCGACGTGTGGATCACCTACCGGCTGTCGCGCGATCTGTATAGCGCGGGTCAGCGCAGCCAGGCCGATAACCTGATGCGTCAGCTGGCAAGCCAGAAACCGGACGATCCGGAGCAGGTTTACGCCAGCGGGCTGTACCTGTCCGGCAACGATCGGGACCGCGCCGCGCTGGCGCATCTGAACACGCTGCCGCGCGACAGGTGGAACAGCAACATTCAGGAGCTGGCGAGCCGCCTGCAAAGTAACCAGGTGCTGGAAAACGCCAACCGCCTGCGCGACGGTGGAAAAGAGCAGGAGGCGGAAGCGCTGCTTCGCCAGCAGCCCCCGTCCACCCGTATCGACTTAACGCTGGCGGACTGGGCTGAACAGCGTGGCGATCATGAGGCCGCGAAAACCGCCTACAACACCGTCCTGCAACGGGAACCGCAGAACGAAGACGCAATTCTCGGCCTGACCGAAGTCAATCTTGCTCAGGGCAACAGGGACGCCGCTCGCGCTGAGCTGGCGAAACTGCCCGCGGCACACAACGGCGAACCGCTCTCCCTCAATATGCAGCGCCGGATCGCCATGGCGCAGGCCGGACTGGGTGATTCTGCCACGGCAGAAAAGACCTTCAACGCCATTGTTCCTCAGGCAAAATCGCAGCCGCCTTCTATGGAAAGCGCGCTGGTGATGCGTGATGCCGCCCGTTTCCAGGCGCAAAACGGCCAGCCTCAGCAGGCGCTGGAAACCTGGAAAGATGCGATGGTTTCATCGGGCATCACGACGACCCGTCCGACCGATAACGACAGCGTTACGCGTCTCACGCGTAACGATGAGAAAGATGACTGGCTGAAGCGCGGCGTACGCAGCGATGCAGGCGATCTTTATCGTCAGCAGGATCTTAACGTCACGCTGCAACACGACTACTGGGGCTCCAGCGGCACGGGGGGCTATTCCGACCTGAAAGCCCACACCACCATGCTCCAGGTTGATGCGCCGCTGTCGGATGGTCGCATGTTCTTCCGTAGCGATCTGGTCAATATGAACGCCGGTTCCTTTGATACGGACAATGGCACTTACGATCCAACGTGGGGCACCTGCGCCGAAACGCCATGTCGCGGCAGCACGAATCAGTCGGCCAACGGCGCCAGCGTCGCCGTCGGCTGGCAGAACCAGACCTGGGCGTGGGACATCGGTACAACGCCGATGGGCTTCGACGTGGTCGATGTAGTGGGCAGTCTGAGCTACAGCAACGACTTAGGGCCGATTGGCTACACCCTGAACGCCCATCGCCGTCCGATTTCCAGCTCCGTGCTGGCCTTCGGCGGGCAAAAAGATCCCAATACCGACACCACCTGGGGCGGCGTGCGTGCCACCGGTGGCGGCGTGAGCGTGAGCTACGACAAAGGCGAAGCTAACGGTATATGGTCAAGCCTGAGTGCCGACAGCCTCAGCGGGAAGAATGTCGAAGATAACTGGCGCGTCCGCTGGATGACCGGCTATTACTACAAGCTTATCAATCAGAACAACGAGCGCCTGACGGTTGGCGTGTCCAATATGCTCTGGCATTACGATAAGGATTTAAGCGGTTATTCGCTGGGCCAGGGCGGTTACTACAGCCCGCAGGAGTATGTGTCGTTCGCTTTACCGGTGAACTGGCGTAAACGCACCGAGAACTGGTCATGGGAGCTGGGTGGCTCCGTCTCCTGGTCCCATTCAAAAACAAAAGATGTGATGCGTTATCCGTTGCAGGGGCTGATCCCGGACAATGAACCTGGCCGTTATACCGATAAAGGTGTGATGGAAACCGGAAGCAGCTCGTCAGGGACGGGTTATACCGCAAGGGCGATTGTTGAACGCCGCGTGACGTCCAACTGGTTTGTCGGTCTGGGCGTTGATATTCAGGAAGCGAAAGACTATACCCCGAGTCATGCGCTGCTCTATGTTCGGTATTCTGCCGCAGGCTGGCAGGGTGATATGGACTTACCGCCGGAACCGCTGGTGCCTTATGCAGACTGGTGATCGGATTTTTGCTTAATCTAATTGTAAGTCTCTCTTAAAAGTGCAGCTATCGGGTATACTCGGGCGCACCAGGTTTACACCCTGGTGCGCCCTGCGCTTCGAGTTTTGTGGAGAGTCATTTTGCGTGTCAGCCGTTCCTTAACGATCAAACAGATGGCGATGGTGTCTGCCGTCACAATGCTGTTTGTCTTCATCTTCTGCGTCATTTTGCTGTTTCATTCCGTACAGCAGAACCGCTATAACACGGCTTCGCAACTGGAAAGTATTGCCCGCTCGGTGCGGGAACCTCTGTCGGCCTCGATCCTGAAAGGGGATATCCCCGAGGCGGAATCCATTCTGAAGCGCATCCAGCCTGCCGGTATCGTGAGCCGCGCCGACGTCGTGCTGCCCAACCAGTTTCAGGCGCTGCGGATGAGCTTTATCCCGGAGCGTCCCGTCCCGATGATGGTGATGCGCCTGTTTGAACTGCCGGTGCAGATTTCGCTGCCTCTCTATTCCCTGGAAAGACCGGCTAACCCACAGCCGTTGGCTTATCTGGTGCTACAGGCGGACTCATACCGCATGTATAAATTCGTCATGAGCTGGGTTGCTACGTTGGTAACCACTTACTTACTCTTGACCTTAATGTTGAGCGTGGCGCTGACGTGGTGCATCAACCGGTTAATTGTGCATCCGTTGCGCCGCATCGCGCGGGAGCTGAACGACCTCTCTCCGCAGGAGCACATGGGGCATCAGCTACCCTTGCCGCGCCTGCATCACGACGATGAAATCGGCATGCTGGTCCGGAGTTACAATATCAACCAGCAGCGTGTTCTGCGTCAGCAGGAAGAGCTCAGTAACAATGCCACCCGTTTTCCGGTTTCCGATCTGCCAAACAAAGCGTTTTTAATGGCCCTGCTGGAGCAGACCGTCGCCCGCCAGCAGCCCACCGCGCTGATGGTGATCGCCTGCGAAACCTTGCAGGACACGACGGGCGTGCTGAAAGAGAGCCAGCGCGAGATGCTGCTCCTGACGCTGGTGGAAAAGGTGAAATCTGTTCTGGCGCCGCGCATGGTGCTCACCCAGGTCAGCGGCTATGACCTGGTGGTGATCGCGCACGGCGTAAAAGAGCCGTGGCAGGCCATTACGCTAGGTCAGCAAGTGCTCACTGTCATTAATGAACGGCTGCCCATTCAGGGTATCCAGCTTCGTCCGAGCGCGAGCATCGGGATTGCGATGTACTACGGTGGCCTGACCGCCGAGCAGCTTTACCGACGTGCTTTCTCGGCAGCGTTCACCGCGCGCCGGAAAGGGAAAAACCAGATCCAGTTCTTTGACCCGGAGCAGATGGAAAAAGCCCAGCAGCGCCTGACGGAAGAGAGTGACATTCTGACGGCGATGGACAATCGCCAGTTTGCGCTCTGGCTACAGCCGCAGGTGAATTTGCGCACGGGCGAAGTGACCAGCGCCGAAGCGTTGCTGCGCATGCAGCAGCCGGACGGCACGTGGGAGCTGCCTGAGGGGATGATCGAACGTATTGAGTCCTGCGGCCTGATGGTCACCGTGGGGTACTGGGTGCTGGAAGAGTCGTGCCGCCAGCTTGCGGCCTGGCAGCAGCGGGGCATTACGCTGCCGCTGTCGGTGAATCTCTCTGCGCTACAGCTGATGCACCCGACCATGGTGCCGGAGACGCTTGCGCTGATCCACCGCTACCGCATCCAGCCCGACACGCTGATACTGGAAGTCACCGAGAGCCGTTGTATCGACAATCCTGACGACGCTGTCGCCATTCTGAAACCGCTGCGTAACGCCGGGGTCCGCATTGCGCTGGACGATTTTGGCATGGGGTATTCCGGCCTGCGCCAGCTTCATCACATGAAAACCCTGCCGGTGGACGTCCTGAAAATCGACAAAACCTTTGTTGAGGGACTGCCGGAGGATTGCAGTATGGTACAGGCCATTATTCAGATGGCGCACAGCCTGAATCTGCACGTGATTGCCGAGGGAATTGAAAACGACGCCCAGCGCGAGTGGCTGGCTGCGGCAGGCGTGGAGAGCGGTCAGGGCTTCCTTTTTGATCGTGCCGTGCCGTCGGATATTTTTGAGCAACGCTATCTCGCCGCTGCTGGCAATAACGCAAAAGTGTAATTTTGTTGCTGGCTTGTGCGAGCCAGCTCAAAGTTCTTAACATTTGTGTTTCAAATTTGAACCTCGTTTATTTCTGTCCTGTTATGTGGGTGTTATTTTAAAGCCGCAGGTTAACCATAACCTTACAAAGCCTGTAGTTTTTCTTCCCAGGGACACCCTATGAAAACCTCACTCTTCAAAAGTCTTTACTTCCAGGTCCTGACAGCCATCGCCATCGGTATTCTGCTTGGTCACTACTACCCGGAACTGGGCGCGCAAATGAAACCGCTTGGCGACGCGTTCGTTAAGCTCATCAAAATGATCATCGCGCCGGTCATCTTCTGTACCGTGGTGACCGGTATCGCCGGCATGGAAAGCATGAAGGCGGTCGGCCGTACGGGGGCAGTTGCCCTGCTGTACTTTGAGATTGTCAGTACCATCGCGCTGATTATCGGCCTGATTATCGTCAACGTGGTGCAGCCTGGCGCGGGCATGAACGTTGATCCGGCCACGCTGGATGCGAAAGCGGTGGCGGTTTACGCTGAACAGGCGAAAGATCAGGGGATTGTGGCCTTCCTGCTGGACGTGATCCCGAGCAGCGTAATTGGCGCGTTCGCCAGCGGTAACATCCTTCAGGTACTGCTGTTTGCCGTGCTGTTTGGCTTTGCCCTGCACCGTCTGGGCAGCAAAGGCCAGCTGATTTTCAACGTCATTGAAAGCTTCTCGCAGGTTATCTTCGGCATCATCAACATGATCATGCGTCTGGCCCCGATTGGTGCCTTCGGCGCGATGGCGTTTACCATCGGTAAATACGGCGTCGGCACGCTGGTACAGCTCGGCCAGCTGATTATCTGCTTCTACATCACCTGTATTCTGTTTGTGGTGGTGGTGCTCGGCTCCATCGCCCGTGCGACCGGCTTCAGCATCTTCAAATTTATCCGTTACATTCGTGAAGAGCTGCTGATCGTGCTCGGCACGTCCTCTTCTGAATCCGCGCTGCCGCGCATGCTCGATAAAATGGAAAAGCTGGGCTGCCGTAAGTCCGTGGTGGGGCTCGTTATTCCGACGGGCTACTCCTTTAACCTCGACGGCACCTCGATATACCTGACGATGGCGGCGGTCTTTATTGCCCAGGCCACCAACAGCCACATGGATATCTTCCATCAGATTACGCTGCTGGTGGTGCTCCTGCTCTCCTCAAAAGGGGCGGCGGGCGTCACGGGCAGCGGATTTATCGTGCTGGCGGCGACCATTTCAGCGGTTGGTCATCTGCCGGTGGCGGGCCTGGCCCTGATCCTCGGTATCGACCGCTTTATGTCTGAAGCCCGCGCGTTAACCAACCTGATCGGCAATGGCGTGGCGACGGTCGTTGTAGCGAAGTGGGTGAAAGAGCTGGACCACAAGAAACTTAACGATACGCTGAATAACCGCCCATCTGAGGACAAAACCCCCGGTTTATCCTCTTAATCCCTCATAAATGCCCGTATTCCCTTGTGGGGATGCGGGCACCTGCGCATAATAACCGCTCATACCTGTCATAATTCGACAAGATTTTTTTGAGGTATATTTCACTTCCGCCCGTGACGTTTAGCCGAACACGCTGTCTAATCGGAAGGTTTTCATCGTCATCTTTGAGTGCTCACGTCGCGAGACACTCTCTTTAACCAGGAATGTTGATCAGGGGTTCACATGCAGGGCACAAAAATTCGACTCTTAACCGGCGGTTTGCTGATGATGGCAGCAGCCAGTTATGTGCAGGCAGATGCGCTCCAGCCAGACCCGGCCTGGCAACAGGGAACACTGGCGAACGGTTTCCAGTGGCAGGTATTATCCACTCCGCAACGTCCGAGCGATCGCATTGAAATTCGTCTGGCTGTGAATACCGGCTCCCTCACAGAAAGCACCCAGCAGACCGGCTTAAGCCATTTTATTCCTCGACTGGCGCTCACCCAGAGCGGCAGTTTGCAGGCGGTTCAGGTGCGTTCTTTATGGCAACAGGCCATCGATCCAAAACGCCCGCTTCCCCCGGCTGTGGTCTCCTATGACTACACCATGTTTAACCTGAGCCTGCCCAACAACCGTAACGATCTGCTTAAAGAAGCGCTTACCTATCTTTCCGATGCGACCGGCAAACTGGCGATTACGCCGGAGACCGTAAACTATGCGTTGAGCAACAGCGACATGGTGGCGACCTGGCCGACGGATACCAAAGAAGGCTGGTGGCGCTACCGCCTGAAAGGGTCAACGCTGCTTGGTCATGACCCGGCAGAGCCGCTGAAACAGCCGGTTGACGCACAGCAGGTGAAATCTTTCTATCAGCAGTGGTACACCCCGGACGCCATGACCCTCATTGTGGTGGGCAACGTGGACAGCCGTGCGGTGATAGAGCAAATCAACAAAGCCTTTGGCGATCTGAAAGGGAAGCGTGAAACGCCAGCCCCGGTTCCTACGCTTTCTCCGCTGCGTCCTGAGACGGTCAGCATCATGACGGATACCGTGCGTCAGGATCGTCTTTCAATGATGTGGGATACCGCCTGGCAGCCGATTCGCGAGTCTTCTGCGCTGTTGCGTTACTGGCGTGCGGATCTCGCGCGTGAAGCGCTGTTCTGGCACGTTCAGCAGACGCTCAGCAAGAACAACGTGAAAGACATTGGCCTGGGCTTTGACTGCCGCGTGCTGTTCCAGCGCGCGCAGTGCGCCATTAACGTGGAATCGCCCAGCGATAAGCTGAACGCGAATCTCGGCGTGGTGGCAAAAGAGCTGGCTAAAGTGCGCAAAGAGGGCCTGTCTGAAGAGGAGTTTAACGCGCTGGTCGCGCAGAAATCCCTCGAATTGCAGAAACTGTTCGCCACCTATGCCCGCGCCGATACCGATATCTTAATCAGCCAGCGCATTCGTTCCTTGCAGAATCAGGTCGTGGACATTGCGCCGGAGCAGTATCAGAAGCTGCGTCAGGATTTCCTGAACGGCCTGACCGTGGAGATGCTGAATCAGGATCTGCGTCAGCAGCTGTCGCAGGATATGGCGTTGATTCTGTTGCAGCCGAAAGGTGAGCCGGAATATGACATGAAAGAGTTGAAGGCCACCTGGAACGCCATCATGGCGACGGCACCGCAGCCAGTACAGGCGGCGGCCGATGATTTGCATCAGGATGCGAGCGATATTCCTCAGGGTCAGTAAGACCCTGAGTTCCCTCTCTCTGTGAGAGAGGGTTAGGGTGAGGGCATCAGCCCGCACCGTTCTTAAGCAGGCATCGCCTCGCGCGGAATAATCGCTCCGCGATACTGAATCACCGTGCTGGCCGTCAGGTGACCGCGCTGCGCTGCCGCTTCCGGTGTACCGCCGGTCAGACGTACCGCCAGATAGCCCGCGCTGAAAGAATCGCCCGCCGCAGTGGTATCAATCACTTTCTCTTTCGCCAGCTTCACCGCCGGAACCTCTGTCACGGCTTCACCCGTCACCGCCACCAGGCACGACTCCGCCCCGCGCTTAATCACCACTTCACTGACCCCAGCAGCCTGCGTCCGGGCGATAACCTCATCAACCGGTTTTTCACCCCACAGGGCATCTTCATCATCCAGCGTCAGGAAGGCGATATCGGTGCATTCCAGCATCTGCTGGTACACCTGCTGCGTCTCTTCACGGCTGGCCCAGAGGCGCGGACGGTAGTTGTTATCGAAAATCACTTTGCCGCCGTTGGCGCGGCATTCGCGCAGCAGTGACAGCAGCTTTTCACGGCTCTGCTGGCTCAGGATCGCCAGGCTAATCCCGCTCAGGTAGAGGTAATCAAAGGTCGCCAGCTCTTCACAAATCGCGGCGGCGGCATCGCTTTCCAGCCAGAATTTGGCAGCCGCTTCATTACGCCAGTAGTAGAAGGTGCGCTCGCCGGTGCTGTCGGTTTCGATGTAGTACAGACCCGGCAGGCGGTTTTCCATCCGCTGGATCAGCGACGTCCCAACATTTTCACCCTGCCAGGCTTCCAGCATCTGCTGGCTGAAGCTGTCCGTGCCGAGCGCAGTAACGTAATCCACGCTCAGCGCGTTGGGGGCGACCTGACGGGCAATGTAAACGGAGGTGTTCAATGTATCGCCGCCAAAACCGCGGCTCACTTCCGCGCCTTTCTGGGACAGCTCAATCATGCATTCGCCAATCACGGCAATTTTCTTAGACATAGTCGTGAACCTGAACAGAGTAATTAAAGGTAGTGTGCGCTGTGTGTTTTTTACGGTCAACCATATTAAAACGACGTTCCATTATTTTTTTTGAGCCAGCGCGTGTTCCGGCATATTTCTGTCATCTTAATTTCATTTTCCCGGTGAATTGAACATAAAGTTCTCACCTGGCGGGCCGATAACTCAGTGACGAGTCCAGAAAGGCTATCCCATACAACAGGACATCCGAAATGAAGTCAGAGCAGGTTATCCAGCGGCTGAGCACTACGCCTGAGGCAAGTATTGAGAACTTGCAGGAGCATCGCTACTGGCTGCAATGCGAGCGAGCGTATACCTATCAGCCCATCTACCGTACCGACGGTCGGTTAATGGCGATTGAGGTATTAACGATCGTCACTCATCCGTCGAATCCTTCACAGCGTATTGCGCCGGACCGCTATTTTGCGGAGGTTGCCGTGCGTCAGCGCATCGACGTGCTGGAAGAGCAGCTGAGAATGCTGGCGACGAAGCAGGCCTTCTTCGAGCAGCACGGTATTCTGGCGTCGGTGAACGTGGATGGCCCAACTCTGATGGCGTTACGTCAGAATGCGACGTTGCAGGCGCTGATTGCCACCCTGCCGTGGATGCGCTTCGAACTGGTGGAGCACGTGCGTCTGCCGCAGGACTCGTCGTTTGCCTCGATGTGTGAATTTGGCCCGCTGTGGCTGGATGACTTCGGTACCGGCATGGCGAACTTCTCCGCCCTGAGTGAAGTGCGTTATGACTACATCAAAGTGGCCCGCGATCTGTTTATTATGCTGCGCCAGACGTCGGAGGGACGGAACCTGTTTACTATGCTCCTGCAACTGATGAACCGCTATTGTCAGGGCGTCATTGTGGAAGGCGTGGAAACGCTGGAAGAGTGGCGCGACGTGCAAAATTCCCCGGCAGCCGCGGCACAGGGTTATTTCCTCTCTCGTCCTGTCCCTATGGATACCCTGGAAAAGGTGATAACCACGCTCTGATATGCCCGCTTCCCTTTGTCTGAACTATAGTTTTATAGGCAAGTTCATCAGGAAAGGGGACAACAATGACAAAAACAACCAGGGTGATTTCCTGGACAGCAGGGATTTTCGTGTTGCTGATCGTGGTCTTAATCATCATTATCGCCACGTTTGACTGGAACCGCCTCAAACCGACCATCAACCAGAAAGTCTCAGCCGAGCTAAACCGCCCCTTCGCAATACGTGGCGATTTGGGCGTCGTGTGGGAGCGCCAGAAAGAGGAAACCGGCTGGCGAAGCTGGGTGCCCTGGCCGCACGTCCATGCCGACGACATTATGCTTGGCAACCCGCCCGATATCCCCGAAGTGACCATGATCCACCTGCCGCGCGTGGAAGCCACGCTGGCGCCGTTAGCCCTGTTAACGAAAACGGTCTATCTACCGTGGATCAAACTTCAGCAGCCCGACGCGCGGCTGATTCGCCTGTCTGAGAAAAACAACAACTGGACGTTCGATCTCGCCGGCAGCGACGATAAAGATCCGAATGCGCAGCCCTCTTCGTGGTCTTTCCGCCTCGACAATATTCTGTTCGATCGCGGGCGGATCGCCATTGACGATAAGGTGAGTAAGGCCGACGTGGAGATCCTCGTCGATCCGCTGGGCAAGCCGCTGCCGTTTAGCGAAGTGACGGGCAGTAAAGCCAAAGGCGATGACAGCAAAGCGGGCGATTACGTCTTCGGCCTGACGGCGAAGGGGCGCTACAACGGCCAGCCGCTCACCGGCAAAGGCAAAATCGGCGGCATGCTGGCGCTCAGGAGCGAGGGCACGCCATTCCCGGTGCAGGCGGATTTCCGCTCGGGCAATACCCGCGTGGCGTTCGTGGGCACGGTTAACGACCCGATGAACATGGGCGGCGTCGACCTCCAGCTTAAGTTTGCCGGCGATTCGCTGGGTGAACTGTACGATCTCACCGGCGTGCTGCTGCCGGATACCCCGCCGTTCGAAACGGACGGGCGCCTGGTCGCAAAAATCGACGCTGAAAAATCGTCCGTTTTTGACTACCGTGGGTTCAACGGGCGCATCGGCGACAGCGATATTCACGGTACGCTGACCTACACCACCGGAAAACCACGCCCGAAACTGGAGGGTGACGTTGAATCCCGCCAGCTGCGTCTGGCCGATCTCGGGCCGCTGATTGGCGTAGATTCGGGTAAAGGCACGAAGTCAAAAGAGGTCAAAAAGGACGTCCAGCCTGCGGGCAAAGTACTGCCCTATGACCGCTTCGAAACCGACAAGTGGGACGTGATGGATGCGGACGTGCGCTTCAAAGGACGTAAAATTGAGCATGGCAGCACGCTGCCGTTGAGCAATCTCTCAACCCATATCATCCTGAAAAACGCCGACCTGCGCCTGCAACCGCTGAAGTTTGGCATGGCGGGCGGAACCATTTCATCGAATATCCACCTGGAGGGGGATAAAAAGCCGATGCAGGGACGGGCGGAGATCCAGGCGCGCCGGCTGAAGCTGAAAGAGCTGATGCCGGACGTGGAGCTGATGCAGAAGACCCTCGGTGAGATGAACGGCGACGCGGACATTCGCGGCACGGGCAACTCCGTGGCGGCGCTGCTGGGCAGCGGAAACGGCAACCTGAAGCTGCTGATGAACGACGGTCTGGTGAGCCGTAACCTGATGGAGATCCTGGGGCTGAACGTCGGGAACTTTATCATCGGGCAAATCTTCGGTGACGACGAAGTGCGCGTGAACTGCGCGGCGGCAAACGTGGATCTGGTCAACGGCGTGGCGCGTCCGCAGATTTTCGCCTTCGACACGGAAAACGCGGTTATCAACATCACCGGCACCGCCAGCATGGCGTCCGAGCAGCTGGATTTAACCATCGATCCGGAAAGTAAAGGTATTCGTATCATTACCCTGCGTTCGCCGCTCTACGTGCGCGGGACCTTCAAAGAGCCGCAGGCGGGCGTGAAGGCCGGGCCGCTGATTGCGCGCGGTGCAGTTGCCGCCGCACTCGCCACGCTGGTCACCCCTGCGGCGGCGCTGCTGGCGTTGATTTCGCCGTCAGAAGGCGAAGCGAATCAGTGTCGGACGATTTTGTCGCAGATGAAGAAGTAAGGTGTGGCCCGTTCTTGCCGGGTGGCGCTGCGCTTACCCGGCCTGCATGTGAATCGTAGGCCGGGTAAGGCGTAGCCGCCACCCGGCATCATATTACAGTGACTGATGTTTAGTTTCGTGCGTCAGCAGCAGCGCAATCAGCGTCAGCGCTGCCATTGCCGCCAGATAGACGCCCACATAGAACAGGCCATAGTTTGCCTGAAGCCAGGTGGCGATATACGGGGCGACCGAGGCGCCCAGAATAGACGAAACGTTATAGGAGAACGACGCGCCGGTATAACGCACTTCAGTCGGGAACAGCTCCGGCAGCAGCGCGCCCATCGGGCCAAAGGTTAGTCCCATCAGGCTCAGGCCAATCAGCAGATACGCCATCACCAGCGCAGGGCTACCTGAACCCAGCAGCGGCGGGAAGACAAACAGCGCGAACAGGATGATCAGCGAGGTGATGACGATCATGCTTGAACGACGGCCAAATTTATCCGCCAGCAGGCCCGCGATGGGCACCATCACGCCAAATCCAATAACCGCCATCATCAGCATCCACAGCACTTCGTTACGCGGCAGGCCCAGCCCGACCGGTACGGCGGCGGTGCTGTAGGTCATGGAGTAAACGGTCATGATGTAGAACAGCGTATAGGTCGCCAGCATAATGAACGTGCCCAGCACGGTTACGCGGAGGTGTTTGGTCAGCAGCGTGCCCAGCGGAACTTTAACCTGTTTTTTCGCCGCGGCGACTTTCGCGAAGACCGGCGTTTCGTGCAGGGACACGCGCACGTACAGGCCAATCAGCACCAGCACGGCTGAGAAGACGAACGGAATACGCCAGCCCCAGCTCATGAACTGTTCATCGGTCAGCAGCCAGGAGAGGAGCAGGAAGGTGCCGTTAGCGAAGAAGAATCCAATCGGTGCGCCCAGCTGCGGGAAAGAGCCATACAGGGCACGCTTGCGCGCCGGGGCGTTTTCGGTCGCCAGCAGCGCCGCGCCGCCCCATTCCCCGCCCAGGCCTAAACCCTGACCAAAGCGCGCCAGCGCCAGCAGCACGGGCGCCAGAATGCCGATAGTTTCATAGGTCGGCAGCAGGCCGATGGCAACCGTAGAGATCCCCATGGTCAGCAGCGAGGCAACCAGCGTCACTTTACGGCCAACGCGATCGCCAAAATGCCCAAAGACCGCTGAACCAATCGGACGCGCAACGAAGGCGATAGCAAAGGTGGCTAAAGACTGTAGCGTGGCTGCCGTCGGGTCGCCCTGTGGGAAGAAAATATGCGGAAAGACAATGACCGCAGCGGTGGCATAAATGTAAAAGTCGAAGAACTCAATGGCGGTGCCAATCAGCGATGCGACGACGACTTTATTGCGGGAGTTGACCGGAACGTGTTCCGCCCCTTCGTTAAGTGTGGTGGCTGTTGCTTGCATAATATTTTCTTATTTTTGGACGAACGAAGGGCCATATTAGGCACAGCAAAAGCGACATTTCAATCTGTAACAAAGGCGTGGCGTGGTCATAAAAGCAACAAAAAGCGGATAATTTTCAGGCCAGCGAAAACACTTCCATGAAATGCTTCACACATTTTAAATATCAGTCATTAAAACTGGTTTTGAGTTAAATAAAAGTTACGGTCTGGATTTATATGCTGAAATGATGAATCGGGCTGAAATATCAGCCCGACAGAACATCAGTGGTGGGTTTTTCCCGGCATGCGCGGGTCGTCTTTATACTCTGCGGTGGCGATCCACGCGGCGCAGAACAGCGTCAGGCGCGCGAAGAAATAGAAGAAGGCCATCAGCCCCAGCACTGAACCAAAGGCCGCGCCGGAGGGAGACTTGACCAGCGACGGCAGCGTATAGGTCATCACAATTTTGATCACCTCAAAACCAATAGCGGCAATTAACGTCCCACGGATCAGCGCCTTTTTGCGCGGGCGATGGCGGGGCAAACGCCAAAAGATCCAGAAGAACAGCAGGTAGTTAGCAAAGATGGAGATGGCAAGCCCTATACCGCGCCAGGCTGGCTTCAGCCATTCAATGTAATCCAGATACAGCGCGGAGATAATCATCTGCTGCGCGGAACCGGCGACCGAGGTGATAGAGAGCGTGATGACCAGCGCCACCAGCAGCCCAATCAGCGAAATAAAGTCGCGCAGATACTTCACCCATATCTTCTCCTGGTCCTGCGGGGTACGCTCCCAGACGTCACGCGACTGGGCGCGAATGGCCTCACGCAGGTTGCCCATCCAGTTCACCCCGGAGTAGAGCGCAATCAGCAACCCTACGATACCCACGGTGGTACGCTGCTGCACGGCGGTATTGATGGTGCTTTTAAGCGTCGTGGCGAGCGTCTGGTCGCTAACGTTGTTCAGGATCTTATTGAAGATGTCCTGCAATAGCGTCGGGTGAGACGCCAGCACAAAACCGGCGGCGGCAAACGACACCATCAGGATGGGGATCATCGACAGGAAAGAGAAGTAGGTGATCGCCGCGCCGAACTGATTTCCCATGCGGTCATTGAAGCGCTCAGCGGCGCGTATCAGATGGGCAATCGCGGGTATCTGCTGAATTTTTTCAGCTATACCGGTTACGGTGCCCAGCGCTTTGCTGGCCGTTCCAGGCTCTTTCGGCGCTTCAGGTTCGTTATCCATCTTTTTGATGGGTTCATAATCTAAATGTTGAGTCGGTCGTTGCGGGTTATTTTCCGGCGTCACGCGCATTTTCCTTTTCGTTGAGCTGGATGTTACTGAATTATAGCTTGCGACTAGTCCACGTAACTTTTTGTGAGTTCGGTAAGCCACGCCATAAACACATGCACCCGGCGGGAGAGGTTACGGCGGTGGGGATAAATGAGGGAGACGGGCATCGGTTCAGCCCGGTATTGCGGCAGGATCTCCACGAGTTTTTTCGTGCGCAGGGCATCACGCACCCCGACGCGCGGGACCTGAATAATGCCAAGCCCGGCGATACAGGCGGCCTGGTAGGTTTCCGTGCTGTTGACCGTTAGTACGCCTCCCGTTTTCACCCATTGGGTTGCGCTGCCGTTGAAATACTCAAAACCCAGCGGGCGGGTGCCCAGCGTGGCGGAGTAGTGAATGAGGGCGTGTGAGGCCAAATCGTCCAGCGTCTCAGGGTAGCCGAATCGCGTCAGATAGTCCGGGCTGGCGCAGTTAATCACCGAAAGCTTCCCAAGCGGACGGGCGATAAGCCCGGAATCCTTCAGGTTACCCACGCGCACCACGCAGTCAAATCCTTCGCGGATGACGTCCACCAGGCGGTCGCTGCTGCTCAGCTCCAGCTCAATGCCGGGGTACTGCTGTAAAAAGGCAGGCAGTTTTGGGATGACCACATTTCGCGCAATGGCAACGGGCATATCCACGCGTAGCCGACCGCTGATGGAGGAGGGGTCGTGCAGGAACATGCCGTCCAGCTCGTCCAGATTCATCAGCAGATCTTTTGCACGTTCATAATAAACCATGCCGTCCTGCGTCAGGCTGACGCGGCGGGTAGTGCGGTGCAGCAGCTGCGTACCCAGCGCGTTTTCCAGGGCCTGGATCTGCCGCGATACGCTCCCTTTCGGCAGGCTTAACGTCTCCGCCGCGCGGGAAAAACTCTCCAGTTCCGCGACGCGAAGGAAAAGCTGCATTGCGTGTATTTTATCCATAGATGTTAGTCATTGTTGTTATGAATGAAACAGTGAAGCGTTAGCAGGAGTATTTATTGATTTTCTACCATCTAATAAGCTCTTTCTCAATCTTCATCACAGACGAAACGAGGTGAATTATGCGTGAACGTATTGCATTAGTGACCGGCGGTAGCCGCGGCCTGGGTAAAAACGCCGTTCTGAAGCTGGCTGCGGAAGGGACAGGCATCATCCTGACCTGGAACAGCAGCCAGCAGGAGGCGCATGACGTTGTGCGCGAAATAGAGGTAAAAGGCGGAAAAGCGGCCGCATTGCAGCTTAACGTCGGCGATACGGCAAGTTTTCCGCGTTTTGCTCAACAGGTGAAGGACACCCTTCAGCACGTCTGGCAACGTGACACCTTTGACTATTTAGTGAACAACGCCGGCACAGGCTTATACGCCCCCTATACCGAGACGACGGAGGCGCAGTTTGACGATGCGGTGAACATTCATTTCAAAGGCCCGTTTTTCCTCACGCAGCAGCTGCTGCCGTTAATAAAAGACGGAGGACGGATCCTGAACGTCTCCAGCGGACTGGCCCGTTTTACTCAGCCAGGCTCAGGCACCTACGCTGCCATGAAAGGGGCGATGGAAGTGCTGACCCGCTATCAGGCAAAAGAGCTGGGCGCGCGCGGTATTTCCGTCAATATCATCGCGCCCGGCGCCATTGAAACCGACTTTGGTGGCGGACGCGTGCGGGATAATGCGGAGCTTAACCAGCTGCTGGCGTCGCAAACTGCGCTGGGACGCGTGGGCCTGCCCGATGATATTGGTGACGCCATTGCGGCCCTGCTCAGCGACAAACTGGGCTGGATGAATGCGCAACGTATTGAAGTCTCAGGCGGTATGTTCCTGTAATGTTCGGTCTTAAGGGGAGGGAACCCTCTTAAGGAAATCCTTAATTCAGGTATGTCTAAATGCGGGAAAATATAAAGAGAGCCGGATGAATTGTAACCTCTCCGTTCATTGAGTTTTTTCTTAAAAAATGCCTCTGTAGAATCCCCCTTCGCTATTCTCAGAGGAGTAAAACGATGCGAGTAATCATGTTTGACAGGCAGTCACTATTTATTCATGGAGCGATGTGCAGTTTGCAGAAGTTAATTCCGGAATTAGATTTGACAGGGACTCGTCAGACTGATGAATTATGGGCGCAATTATCCGCGTCACCCTGCGCTATCGTCATGATAGATGGATATTTAATTCATGATAATGGCGTGGCTTTACTGGAAGAGATTACGGAACGTTTTCCAGCGGCGCGCGTGGTGTTGGTATTAATGAAAAAAGAGCATCGCTGGGTTGAGCAAATGCTACAGCGCAACGTGGTGGCGATAATCCCCCGCAATGCAAATCCCGAACGCTTTTCCGCAGTGCTGGATTCGGTATCGCGAGGAATGGTCTGTTTTCCCGGCGAGTGGCTGAAGCAGCACTCCTCTCATGATGAGCTGTCATTGTTAAGCGAGCGCCAGCGTGAGGTGTTGAAGTTACTGGCGGCCGGAGAGTCGAATAAAGAGATTGGGCGTAATCTCAACATCAGTGCGGCAACGGTAAAAGCGCATCTTGAGACGCTTTTCCGCCGTCTTGACGTCAAAAACCGGACGCAGGCCGCGATGTACTACACCCGGGCGACGGCCTGAAGGATCCTCTCTGGCAGAGGGGAGTCTTCTCCAAAACTGAAGAGAGTTAATACCAGGGCATCATGCTGCTGTTGGGTTAATGGGCGTCGGTTCGTTTCCCGCAGCAGCGTCTCACATAATTGAATATCATTGAAAAGCAAATACTCCGCCTCAGCCGGCGTAATGAGGCCGTTAAATTTCTCCCACTGGCGAATCACGTGACCGTAACCTATAACCCATATTCCCTTTTCGTCACGGTATTTTTCCAGGGAAAGTCCCTGCTGCTTTTTAATTAATGCGATTGCAGCAGACGTTATCTGCATTGCATAACCCGTCATAAGCGTTTCCTCTTAATGGCGCGACTATAGAGGAAACGACGTCCGGGGAATATCCGCCAAATGGCTGTTGATCAGGTTTTACTGAACGGGTATTCCTTTTTCAATAAACCGAACAGCCAGTCGTTATGCCATTGCCCTGAAAGG
The DNA here is from genome assembly GCF_014896205.1 of Enterobacter cloacae complex sp. I2. Taxonomy (NCBI): domain Bacteria; kingdom Pseudomonadati; phylum Pseudomonadota; class Gammaproteobacteria; order Enterobacterales; family Enterobacteriaceae; genus Enterobacter; species Enterobacter cloacae complex sp. I2. The sequence goes on along the minus strand of NZ_JADBRA010000007.1, from coordinate 177,262 downwards.
AAATAACTCTCGCGCAACTCACCTTCCAGCTGAAAACCTGTTTTTTCCAGCAGCCGCCTTGAGGCGATATTTCCCGCGGTAACGGTGGCGGTGAGCCGACGAATATTGCCCTGAGTCAACGCGAAATCACACACGGCCCGCAGCGATTCAAAGCCATAACCTTTTCCCTGCGCAGAGGGCGCAAAGAGAAAACCGACTTCGGCACAATCTGCTTCCCGGTGTACATAGCCGGTTACGCCCAGCGGCGTCTGGCTGGCCGTATCACGCACCACAAGGCAGAGCCAGTGTGCGCTGCCCGGCGTCCACGGCAACAGACGAGACTCAAAGGCTTCCCGAATATCCGCCTCGCTACGCGCCTCGGCGACAAAACGCATCACGTCAGGATGTTGCTGAAGCGACAGAAAAAAGGGCCAGTCTTGCTCCTGAAGCGGCGAGCAGGTGAGGCGTGCGGTCGTAAAGGCGGGCATTCAGATTCTCCTGAGGCATTGTAAATGATTATAGGGTTGTCACTTTATTTCAACAGAAAGTCAGGTATGTTTAACCTCGTATAAATAAAAAGAAAAATCACCTTTAAAGCCGCTTTAGCGGTATTCGTTGTCTCTCAAGGAAAACAAAGATGATGAGCTCATCGCATCATACCCGCGAGCAGTTTGAACACTGCCTGGCGGCGATCCGTCAGGCGTCTGTCGAAATCTTACTTCTGTTGAATGTACCTGTTAGTGAAGGCAAAGATCCACGCTGGTTTCTGGAACAGCTGGACAGCGCCCGCCTGGGGCTGGGTGGGTGGGGCGCCGTTGCCAGGAAGCTAAACCTGAATGATGCGGAAATGACGGCCTTTACGCTGCAATTACGCTTGCTTCAGCAGCGCGTCCCTCAGTATGAAAGCGGGCAGGACGTCAGCGAAAACCAGCTGATTGCGGCGATGCGCTTTGTAACCGCCCTTGAATATCTGCGTTTGCAACAGCCCCTCCTGACCTACGATACCGGGATGGCGCCAGAGCAGGCGAGCCAGCTTCAGGCGCAGAAACAGGTGCGAGCCATCGAGCTAATGATAAAAGGGCTGATACAGCAGGCGTGGCCCGATCCGACGCGGCTGAATAATCATCTTAAGACCTTGTTTAACGCCGATCGCGTGCGTCGCTGGCTGAAAAACGGTGAAATTAACGATGTGCTGAGCGGCATGTTGTTCAGCGAGCTGGCCCAGCTGCTGGTGGATAAAAAAGAATTTAGCCGCTACTACGCGTCGCTGTTTAACGACCCGGACATGCTGACGCTGCTGGTAGAGCCACGCAAAACGCTGCAAACCTTCCTTGAGGATATCCGTCAAATCCGCAACAGCATCACCGTGCAGCAGCCGTTAAGCGGGGCGCAAATCCAGCTGCTCGACAGCTATTACACGCAGATAACCCGCTCCGTTCAGCGCGCGTTTGAGGAAGGGCGAACACGCATTAACCCGGCGGCGCTCATGGCGGTGGAGGAAAGCGAGCTGCACGCGTTCTGGGAAAAGGCGCAGAAAAGGGATCGCACCACGGGTGGCGATCTTTTTGAAGTGCGCGACAGCATAGAGAAACCGACCCAGCGCGCCGCGCGAACGCCCGAGCAGCGCGAACAGCTGATTTCCGGCGTGCTGTGGGGAGCGGTTGGCGTGATGGTTATTGCGATTATCGTGGGGGGAGCCTGGCTGGTAACCAGCAGTAAACCGCAGCCGGCTGTAGCCAGTTCGGCATCTCCCGCGCCGGTGCAGGAAATGCGCGAAACGCCTTCCTCGCGAGAAACGCTGACGCGTATGGGTGTGACCTGGGATGAAAACAACTTCCGTTCAGCTATCAGCCGCAACGATACCCGCGTGGCGCTCCTGTTCTTACAGGGCGGGATGGACTGGAAAGTGTCATGGACAGAAGAGGCGTTGTCGGCAGGCTACGACGACGTGCTGGAAGTGATGCTGCGCTACCGCCTGCAAATGACAGAGCAAAAGCCCTGCCGACGCTTTATTAACACGCTTAGCCATGCGATGGCGAACGGCGAATCGCTGACGTCTATGCGCAAGCAGTACCTGAAAGCGTTCTGTACCGTCCCGGCAGTGGTGAAACGCCAACAGCATGATGCGGATATGGCCACGCGCCGCGCTAAATCTCAGCCGGATGCCACCACAAAAAAATGGCAGTCCATCCAGACTGCCATTTATGAGGTGATCCGCTGATTATTTTCCCCTCTCCCCTCAGGGGAGAGGCTCAGGGCTCCCCATACAACCCAATCAACCGCCGCACCACGCCATTGGTCCAGCCGAAGCCATCCTGCAACGGATACTCCCCCCCGCCACCTTCGCGTGGCGTGCTGCTGGCAATGTGGTACTTCTCAATCAGCTTATGATGGGTTTTATAGTAATGGTTCACCGTGTGCAGCCAGCTCCAGGCGATCTCATCTCCCAGCGAGTCGTTGCCGTACTGCTTGAACCCCTGAATGGCCATCCATTGCAGCGGCGCCCAGCCGTTCGGCTTATCCCACTGTTCGCCTGTTTCATATTCGGTGGCGAGGATCCCGCCCGGTGTGAGGAGACGGGCTTTAACGGCATCGGACAGCCGCTCCGCCTGCTCATGCGTCGCCATGCCCACGTACAGCGGCACAATGCTGGCCGCAGAGAAGAGCGCCAGCGCTTCACGTCGCCAGTCGTAATCGCGATAACAGCCGTTCTCGTCGTCCCACAGATAGCGGTTCACCGCCGCGCGGCGGTCGCTGGCTTTCTGACGGAACAGATCGGCGGTCTCTTTATCCCCTTTCGATGCTGAGATATTGGCAATAGCGCTCTCCAGCTTGAACAGGAACGCGTTCAAATCGATGGGGATAAATTGCGTCGTGCGGATGCTGGCCAGCCGCGCCGGATCGCGCAGCCAGCGGGACGAGTAATCCCATCCGGAGGCTGCCCCGGCGCGCAGGTCGCGATACACCTCGTTCGGCGGACGACCCGAATGACGGGCGGTTTCAACGTCCTCAATCCAGGATTCATCCCGCGGCGTATCGCGATCGTCCCAGTAACGGTTAAGCAGGGAGCCGTCCGGCATGCGGACCGCACTGCGATAGGCCTGATTGAGCAGCAGCGATTCTGCCCCGTCCATCCAGAAGGCGTACTCCATCTTGAGGTGTTCAAGATAGCGCTTCGCCCCGCGCACGCCGTCCTCTTCAAACAGCTCCACCATCAGCGCAAAAACCGGCGGCTGGGAGCGGCTGAGGTAGTAGGTGCGGTTGCCGTTCGGGATATGGCCATAGCGCTCTATCAGCCAGGCGAAGTTATCGGCCATGCACTTCAGCAAGTCGTTACGACCGCTTTCTGCCAGGCCCAGCATGGAGAAGTAGGAGTCCCAGTAGTAGGTCTCGCTGAAGCGACCACCGGGCACAATATAGGCCTGCGGCAGCGCCAGCAGCGACGACCACGGGATGTGATCCTGCGGCTCGCGCGTCAGCACCGGCCACAGGTTATCAATGTGTTCTTTCAGGGAGAAGCCGGGATCGGAGACGTACTCTTTGCTGTAGTCCTCCGGCAGCCAGAAGTGATTCTCCACAAAGCGCGCCAGGTCGAAATCACGGTGACGACGCACCTTGCGGTAGCGAATCAGAATATCCAGTGGATCCATCTTCGGCGCACAGTCGGGGAAGGTTTTGCTGTCCGCAAACAGCCGCGACGACTGGACGTGTTCAAACAGTTCAAGGTAGCGGTCTGCGGGCGTGAGGGCATCGGACGCCGGCAGCCCTTCAATCATTTCCGGTTCCGGCTCTGCCTCGATCATCTCATCCAGTTTTAACTCACAGGGATCGGTTTCGTAGCGCAGCTCTTCTGCAATTTCGAACTCGATTTCCTCGGCAGTCTGTAGTTTCTGGTTGAACATGGTGATAAAGACCTCCGGTTATGTGTTCTCAAAGACTGGTTTTTCCGGGCGTCCTATAAGCGTAGACATTCGCTTCGGTAGATGTGGGGTGATATGTGCGGTAGATCACTATTTTCGGAGCATTCGTTTTGCAACGATTTGTGAATGTTAATGAAAAATGCCCCTCCGGGGAGGGGCATCAGGCTTAACGCATGGTCACAAATTCTTCTGCCGCCGTCGGGTGGATCGCGACGGTGTTATCGAAGTCTTTCTTGGTGGCGCCCATCTTCAGCGCCACCGCGAAGCCTTGCAGGATCTCGTCCATGCCAAAGCCAATGCCGTGGATACCGACGATCTTCTCGTCCGGGCCCACGCAGACCAGCTTCATGCGGCACGGCTGACGGTGTGAGGTGACTGCGGTATACATTGCGGTAAACGCCGATTTGTACACTTTCACCTGGTCATCGCCGTACTGCTCGCGCGCCTGCGGCTCGGTTAAGCCGACGGTGCCGATGGGCGGGTGGCTGAAGACCACGGTCGGGATGTTGCTGTAATCCAGGTGCTCGTCCGGCTTGTTGTTAAACAGGCGCTCGGAGAGGCGACGGCCTGCGGCAACGGCAACCGGCGTCAGTTCGACGGCACCGGTGTTATCCCCGACGGCATAAATGCCCGGTATGCTGGTGTTCTGGAACTTATCAACGACGATATACCCTTTTTCATTGGTTTTCACGCCAGTTGCGGCCAGGTTGAAGTTGTCGGTTTCCGGTTCACGACCAATCGCCCAGATCAGGCAGTCAACGGTCTGGCTGCGACCATCTTCCAGCTCCAGCGTCAGGCTGCCGTCTGCATTTTTAACGACCGCTTTTGGCACGGCGTTGGTGTGCAGCGTTGGGCCTTCGGCATTCATCACCTCAACCAGCGTCTCGACGATCAGCGGGTCGAAACTGCGCAGCGGCGCGTGTTTACGCACGAACAGGTGCGCCTCTGCGCCCAGGCCGTTAATCACGCCAGCCAGCTCAACCGCGATGTAACCTGCGCCCACAATGGCCACGCGCTCAGGCAGAGCTGGCAGCTCGAAGAATCCGTCGGAGTCGATACCGTATTCCGCGCCCGGAATGTTCGGGTGGCTCGGACGGCCGCCGGTGGCGATCAGGATGTGATCGGCAGTGATCGTCTCGCCGTTCACTTCGATCGTTTTCGCATCCACAAAACGGGCGAAGCCGCGGATCACATCAACGTTATTCTTGCCCAGCACGTTGTCGTACGAGGTATGAATACGGTCAATGTAGGCGGTACGGCTGGCGATCAGCTTGTCCCAGTCGAAGTGGTTGATGGTGGTATCAAAACCGTAGTCCGGGCCATACATATGAATAGCTTCACGGATTTGCGCGGCATGCCACATCACTTTCTTCGGTACACAACCGACGTTCACGCAGGTGCCGCCGAGCGCTTTGGCTTCAATCAGCGCACACTTTTGGCCGTACATGGCCGCACGGTTAATAGAGGCGATGCCGCCGCTGCCGCCGCCGATTGCGATGTAGTCATAATGCCTGGTCATAGTTTTTGTCCTTAATCGTGAATTGCCGCGATTGTATACCTGAAATCAATAGTTTCCACCGATGGCTGCAATTACTCCGGCACAATCCAGCTTACGGTGGCGTGCCCTGTTCCGGCAGGCACCAGCGTTTTGTGCAGCCACGGCAGCACGTTGTTCATCTGCGCTTCCAGCTTCCACGGCGGGTTAATCACAATCATGCCGGAAGCGGTCATGCCGCGCTGGTCGCTGTCGGGGCGCACCGCCAGCTCAATTTGCAGGATTTTACGAATGCCGGTCGCTTCCAGATCCTTAATCATGCGTTTGATCTGCGCGCGCAGCACCACCGGATACCACAGGGCATAGGTTCCGGTCGCAAAGCGTTTGTAACCTTCGTTGATGCCGGTCACCACCGCCTGATAGTCGGTTTTGATTTCGTACGGCGGGTCGATCAGCACCAGGCCGCGACGGGAAACCGGCGGCAGCTTGGCTTTCAGCTGCTGGTAACCGTCGGCTTTGTCCACGCGGGCGCGGTTATCTTTCTGAAACTCAGAGCGCAGCAGCGGGAAATCGCTCGGGTGCAGTTCGGTCAGCTGGAGGCTGTCCTGCTCGCGCAGCAGCTGGCGGGCAATCAGCGGAGAGCCCGGGTAGTAACGCAGCTGGCCGTTGCGGTTAAAGTGATTCACCACGCCGATGTACGGCTCCAGCTCGGCAGGCAGATCGTCCTGCTGCCAGATACGCGCAATCCCTTCCAGATATTCACCGGTACGCTCGGCATGCTCGCCGCTCAGCTGATAACGGCCCGCGCCCGCGTGGGTGTCCAGATAGAGAAACGGTTTATCCTTCTCTTTGAGCGATTCGATGATCAGGCTCTGAACGGTGTGTTTAAGGACGTCGGCATGGTTGCCAGCGTGAAAGCTGTGGCGATAACTGAGCATGGGTAATGATATTCCGCTGAATTGACGATTTGCCACAGTTTACAGCAGAACGACAAAGATTACCCGCAGGCCCGGTAAGCGCAGCGCCACCGGGCTCTTTTCGACAACGTCCGGCATTGAAATCCTCTACACTTAACCCCATTACTGAACAATATGCACAGCGCCGGATGCGCGCTTCATTCATCTATTTCAACAGGACAGCGTTTATGACCAATCCATTACTGACGCCTTTTTCGTTGCCACCGTTTTCTAAAATCCTCCCTGAGCATGTGGTTCCAGCCGTTACCCAGTCGCTGGACAACTGCCGCGCGGCGGTAGAAAGCGTGGTTGCGCAGGGCGCGCCGTACACCTGGGAGAATCTGTGTCAGCCGCTGGCCGAAGTGGACGACGTGCTGGGGCGTATCTTCTCCCCGGTGAGCCACCTGAACTCGGTGAAAAACAGCCCGGAACTGCGTGAAGCCTACGAACAAACCCTGCCGCTGCTCTCTGAGTACAGCACCTGGGTCGGCCAGCACGAAGGGCTGTACAAAGCCTACCGCGACCTGCGCGACGGCGACCATTATGCCGAACTGAACACGGCGCAGAAAAAATCGGTTGATAACGCCCTGCGTGACTTTGAGCTGTCCGGTATCGGTCTGCCAAAAGAGAAGCAGGTTCGCTACGGCGAAATCGCTGCGCGCCTGTCCGAGCTGGGCAATCAGTACAGCAACAACGTCCTCGACGCCACCATGGGCTGGACGAAGCTGATTACCGACGAAGCCGAGCTGGCGGGTATGCCGGAAAGCGCGCTGGCGGCGGCGAAAGCCCAGGCCGAAGCGAAAGAGCAGGAAGGCTTCCTGTTAACGCTGGATATCCCGAGCTATCTGCCGGTGATGACCTACTGCGACAACCAGGCCCTGCGTGAAGAGATGTACCGCGCCTACAGCACCCGCGCCTCCGATCAGGGGCCGAATGCGGGTAAATGGGATAACAGCCCGGTGATGGCGGAGATCCTCGCCCTGCGCCACGAGCTGGCACAGCTGCTGGGCTTCGACAGCTACGCGGATAAATCCCTCGCCACCAAAATGGCCGAGAACCCGCAGCAGGTGCTCGACTTCCTGACCGATCTGGCGAAACGCGCTCGTCCTCAGGGGGAGAAAGAGCTGGCCCAGCTGCGCGCCTTTGCGAAAGCCGAGTTTGGCGTGGACGAGCTTCAGCCGTGGGATATCGCGTACTACAGCGAAAAACAGAAGCAGCACCTCTACAGCATCAGCGACGAACAGCTGCGTCCGTACTTCCCGGAAAACAAAGCCGTCAACGGTCTGTTTGAAGTGGTGAAACGCATTTACGGCATTACCGCTAAAGAGCGTACCGATATCGACGTCTGGCATCCGGACGTGCGCTTCTTTGAGCTGTATGACGAGAAAAATGAGCTGCGCGGCAGCTTCTATCTGGATCTTTACGCGCGTGAAAACAAACGCGGCGGGGCGTGGATGGACGACTGCGTGGGCCAGATGCGTAAAGCGGATGGTTCCCTGCAAAAACCGGTCGCCTATCTGACCTGTAACTTCAACCGTCCGGTAAGCGGCAAGCCTGCGCTCTTTACCCACGATGAAGTGATCACCCTGTTCCACGAGTTCGGTCACGGCCTGCACCACATGCTGACCCGCATTGAAACCGCCGGCGTCGCCGGTATCAGCGGGGTGCCATGGGATGCGGTCGAGCTGCCAAGCCAGTTTATGGAAAACTGGTGCTGGGAGCCGGACGCGCTGGCGTTTATCTCCGGCCACTATGAGACCGGCGAACCGCTGCCTAAAGAGTTGCTGGATAAAATGCTGGCGGCGAAAAACTACCAGGCGGCGATGTTTATCCTGCGTCAGCTGGAGTTCGGCCTGTTCGATTTCCGCCTGCACGCCGAGTTCAGCCCGGAGCAGGGGGCGAAAATCCTCGAAACGCTGGCCGAGATTAAAAAGCAGGTCGCCGTTATTCCAGGCCCAACCTGGGGACGCTTCCCGCACGCGTTCAGCCATATCTTCGCAGGCGGCTACGCGGCGGGCTACTACAGCTACCTGTGGGCCGACGTGCTGGCGGCGGACGCCTTCTCTCGCTTCGAAGAAGAGGGGATTTTCAACCGCGAAACCGGTCAGTCGTTCCTCGATAACATCCTGACGCGCGGGGGTTCAGAAGAGCCTATGGAGCTGTTCAAACGCTTCCGTGGCCGCGAGCCTCAGCTGGATGCGATGCTGGAGCATTACGGAATCAAAGGCTGATTGCTACGTGAAGATCTGCTTAGTGGATGAAACGGGCGCCGGGAACGGCGCCTTATCTGTTCTGGCGGCCCGCTGGGGGCTGGAACATGATGAAAACAACCTGATGGCGCTGGTGATGACGCCGGAACATCTTGAGCTTCGCAAGCGCGACGAGCCGAAGCTCGGCGGGATTTTTGTCGACTTCGTTGGCGGCGCGATGGCGCACCGGCGTAAGTTCGGCGGCGGTCGCGGCGAAGCGGTGGCCAAAGCGGTCGGCATTAAGGGAAGCTATCTGCCTGACGTGGTGGACGCCACGGCGGGGCTGGGGCGCGATGCTTTTGTGCTGGCGTCGGTGGGCTGCCGGGTGCGGATGCTGGAGCGTAATCCGGTTGTCGCCGCGCTGCTCGATGACGGGCTGACGCGAGGCTATGCGGACCCGGAAATCGGCCCGTGGTTGCAGGAACGTTTGCAGCTGATCCACGCGTCAAGCCTGACGGCGCTGACGGATATCACTCCGCGCCCGCAGGTGGTCTACCTCGACCCGATGTTCCCGCATAAGCAGAAAAGCGCGCTGGTGAAGAAAGAGATGCGTGTGTTTCAGTCGCTGGTGGGGCCGGATCTGGATGCAGATGGCCTGCTGGAGCCTGCTCGTCAGCTCGCGACGAAGCGGGTGGTGGTGAAGCGTCCGGACTACGCGCCGCCGCTGGCGGACGTTGCCACGACCAACGCGGTGACCACCAAAGGGCACCGGTTTGATATTTATGCGGGGACGCCGGAATAAAAAAAGCCGGGTGGCGGCTTCGCCTTACCCGGCCTACATTCAGTGCCGCTTTTTTTGCACTTACTCGTCTTCTTCGTCACGCAGTGGAACAATCAGCATATCCACGTGAACGGTATTAATCAGCTGGCGCGCTGAGGACATCAGCTTGCTCCAGAAGTCCTGGTGATGACCGCAGACCACCAGATCCATATCGTATTTCTTAATCGCATCAACCAGCACCTGACCCAGATCGCCGCTACCGCTCAGGGTTTCAGTGATCGGATAGCCCGCGTTGGTAGAGAGCTCGCTCAGCGCGTGGTGAGTCTCTTCGGAGATGCGTTTCTGCATATCGCCGAGATTCACGTCGATCAGACCGGTGTAGAGGTCGGAGTAATTCACATCAACGTGAATCAGCGAAACTTTCGCGTTGTAGGGACGTGCCATGGATACGGCTTTGTCGACCAGCACTTTACTCTCCGGGGAGAGGTCTACCGCGATAAGAATATGTTTGTAAGCCATAGTGTTACTCCTTCCTTAAGTTATCGATGACTAAAAGGGAAAGCGTCGTCTGATGCTTTCATTACGGCCCAGTTAAACATATTTTTCAAGCTTTGGTGTTGATAACGATTAACCTTGTGGCAAAAAAATTAACGGATCTCCTACACTATTTAATGAGCCGTTCGGATATTAAAACGCGAACCGGATCGACTTTTAGTCATTCTTTCACTGAACTGTCTGTCAGGGCATTGGGGTGCGGTAGCTCAGGAGCCTTGCTTCATGGGCGGACGCCGGGGAGGATGTATGATTAGCACCGTCGCATTGTTTTGGGCGTTATGCGTAGTTTGCATAGTGAATATGGCGCGCTACTTCTCATCGTTACGTGCGCTGTTAGTGGTACTTCGTGGTTGCGATCCGCTGCTTTATCAGTACGTGGACGGTGGAGGGTTCTTCACCTCGCATGGACAGCCCAGCAAACAGATGCGTCTGGTGGGGTACATCTATTACCAGCGCTACCGCGATCACCACGATGAAGAGTTTATCCGTCGCTGCGAGCGCCTGCGTCGTCAGTTCATTTTGACCAGCGCCCTGTGTGGCCTGGTTGTGGTGAGTATGATTGCACTGATGATTTGGCACTGAGCATGATGAAGGCGAGGCCAGCCTCGCCTTCTTACCATTCGATTTAGGGGGTAGCCGTGAATCGAAGGTCAGAGATCGTGTCCTGAATTGATATCACTTTACCACTGTAAGAAATGCTCACAGCCCCGTTTTTGACCAGGCTGGCATTTGTAATCGTGCCAGTACCCTCAATGACGGGAGATTTCGTGGAGAGTTGCCTGAGAATGTCGGCGTTTTTCCCTTCTAGCTTATTCGAGAGATAGTATCGATAAATGGTCGGTACGGTTGCGCCACCGCCATGATTCACCGTCATGTACAGCCAGACGCTATCTGAAACGTGATAAACGCGCTGCAACTCGTCGTAACGACGGGAGTCGGGCTGATGATTTAGCCAGGCAAAACCGGCAACCACGAAGAGCAGTACAAGCGTGACGAGCCGATGGAGCCAGCTAATAACCATTCTGAATGGCATAATCTATTCCTTCTCTGATATTGCGCTGATCCGTCGGGTCATCACCGTAAGGCGGTTTATCGTACCATTTACCCCATTTGGCTTTTGAGGTCCCTGCGCGACTCTGAGCCCAACCCGCGCCCATGAGGAGGATCTTCGCAGGAATCCCAGCCGCGGTCCCTGCGGCACCGAAGTTAAAATTGCCAAATGCTGCGAAATACGGATCGAACTTTTTATAATCCCATGGGCCGCCATTTCGGACTTTTTGATAGAACCAGTAATATGTATAGGCTGTGGCCATATTGCGTGACATTCCATTTTGGCGCGCTTCACGCATGTTGTTAGCTATTACAATTGAACCAGGGCCAGGCGTTGGAACGGAAGCCATACATTCTCCAGTAGGCGTTATTCATCCTGCCCGGCATGATAGTTTCTCGCAAACAGATTATCTGAGCAAAAAATGTTCAGATTTTCCTAATGAAATTAGTAATTAATCAGAAATTGCACATAAAAAAAGCGGGCCAGTTTCCTGACCCGCTTTTTTGTCGCCTTCAGCCGGTTAAATCAGCTTCAGCGAAATCCAGTACAGACCGCCGGACAGCAGGATGGACGCCGGGAGGGTGAACACCCAGGCCATCAGAATGTTGGTCACGGTTTTACGCTGTAAACCGCCGCCGTCAACAATCATGGTACCTGCCACGGACGAAGAGAGTACGTGGGTGGTTGATACTGGCATACCGGTGTAGCTCGCCAGACCGATAGACACCGCCGCCGTCATCTGCGCGGACATACCCTGCGCATAGGTCATGCCTTTCTTACCGATCTTCTCGCCGATGGTGGTCGCCACACGACGCCAGCCAATCATCGTACCGATACCCAGCGCCAGCGCGACCGCCATGATGATCCAGATTGGCGCGTACTCAATGGTGTTAAGCATATCGCCTTTCAGTTTCTTCAGCAGACGTTTGTCGTCGGCAGTCACCTCTGGCAGCTTCGCGACTTTATCGGTCACGTCGGAGATGCAGAGCATGATGCGACGCAGCTGACCACGCTGTTCAACAGCCAGTTTGTCGTAGCTTTCGATATCGGCCAGCATGCCTTTCGCACGTTCCAGCGCGTTAATCGCGTTTGCCGGGTGGCAATGGAACTCGCCCGGTGCAGTCAGTGCGCCAGAGTCAGGAGAAGGGATCAGTTGGTCTACGCCGGTCGCTTTCTTCAGCAGCTGAGGATGCTGCTGGAAGTACGTTTCAACGTTGTTTACCGCATCACGGGTACGGGTGATCTCGTAGCCAGAGGCGTTCATGTTAACCACGAAGCCCGCCGGTGCGACGCCAATCAGAACCAGCATCACCAGACCAATGCCTTTCTGACCATCGTTCGCGCCATGAGAGAAGGCCACGCCGATAGCGGAAACGATCAGTGCGATACGCGTCCAGAACGGCGGCTTTTTCTTGCCGTCTTTCTTTTCACGCTCTGCTGGCGTCAGGTGGATACGCGCACGTTTCTTCGTGTTGCTCCAGTAGCGACGCAGGATGAAAATCAAGCCACCCGCCACCACCAGACCCACGATAGGAGAGATGATCAGAGAGCCGAAAATGCCCAGTACTTTAGGCAGGTTCAGCGCATCAACAACCGAGGTACCGGTCATCAGGGCGTTGGTTAACCCAATACCGATAATCGCGCCGATAAGGGTGTGAGAGCTGGATGCAGGCAGGCCGAAATACCAGGTACCGAGGTTCCAGATAATGGCAGCAAGCAGCATTGAGAACACCATGGCCAGGCCATGACCGGAACTCACGTTAAGAAGCAGATCCGTTGGCAGCATATGCACAATGGCATACGCAACGCTCAGTCCGCCCAGGAGGACACCAAAAAAGTTAAATACCGCCGCCATAACGACCGCAAGCTGCGATCGCATTGCGCGAGTGTAGATAACCGTTGCAACTGCGTTTGCAGTGTCGTGGAAGCCGTTGATCGCTTCGTAAAACAGCACAAAAACCAGAGCAAGCAATAATAAAAGCCCGGTATGTAAATCCAGGCCGGCAAACAAATGTAGCATAGGACGTTACGCCATTTTGAGGACATGAACGCGGCGCATTATCCAGGACAAATGCGCAACGGGCAAAGTGAAATATAGACTTTTTTTGACATACCACCTGATTTGAGAAATGTGCCTGAAAGGATAATCTTTAAATATCAATGAAATGGCTTTGTAATATCTTTTTACGCTGGTGCGACCACTGAGGAAACTTTACAATCCGCGGCAGTTAACGAAGAGGATTTTGACGTGGAAAGGTTTGATGCCGTAGTAATTGGCGCCGGTGCGGCGGGTATGTTTTGTGCGGCAATGGCCGGACAAGCGGGTCCTCGCGTGCTGCTGCTGGATAACGGAAAAAAGCCTGGCCGCAAGATCCTGATGTCCGGCGGCGGGCGCTGCAACTTTACCAATCTCTATGTCGAACCGGCGGCCTATCTGAGCCAGAACCGTCATTTTTGTAAATCTGCGCTGGCGCGCTACACCCAGTGGGATTTTATCGAACTGGTGGGTAAACACGGTATCGCGTGGCATGAGAAGACGCTGGGACAGCTGTTCTGCGACGACTCCGCCCAGCAAATCGTTGATATGCTGGTGGCCGAGTGCGAGAAAGGCGGCGTGGTCATGCGCCTGAGGACAGAAGTGCTCGAGGTCGCCCGCGACGAGCAGGGCTACACGCTGCAACTCAACGGTGAAACCGTCAGCGCCGATAATCTGGTGATCGCCAGCGGCGGCCTTTCTATGCCGGGTCTTGGCGCCTCACCGTTCGGCTACAAAATCGCCGAGCAGTTTGGCCTGAAGGTGCTGCCCACCCGCGCCGGGCTGGTGCCGTTCACGCTGCATAAGCCGCTGCTGGAACAGCTTCAGACGCTCTCCGGCGTGTCTGTGCCGTCGGTTATTACGGCCGAAGACGGCACGGTATTTCGCGAAAACCTGCTCTTTACCCATCGCGGCCTCTCGGGGCCGGCGGTGTTGCAGATCTCCAGCTACTGGCAGCCGGGAGAGTTTGTCTCCGTGAACCTGGTACCGGACTGCGATCTGGACGCGTTCCTGAACGAACAGCGCGCAGCGCACCCGAATCAAAGCCTGAAAAATACCCTGGCAATGCAGCTGCCGAAGCGCCTGGTGGAATGTTTGCAGACGCTGGGGCAGATCCCGGACGTGTCGCTTAAGCAGCTGAACAGCCGCGAGCAGGAAACGCTGGTGGAGACGCTGACGAACTGGCGCGTACAGCCAAACGGCACCGAGGGCTACCGCACGGCGGAAGTGACGCTGGGCGGCGTGGATACAAACGAACTCTCATCCCGCACGATGGAGGCCCGCAACGTGCCGGGTCTCTACTTCATTGGCGAAGTGATGGACGTGACCGGCTGGCTCGGCGGGTATAACTTCCAGTGGGCGTGGGCCAGTGCCTGGGCATGCGCGCAGGCACTCGCTGAGGATAAGTGACAAGCGGGCGCTGTCATATATCAATGCGCTTCACGGGCTGACGGTGGCATCGTCAGCCACGCGCACAACGTCCAGAATATTGCTGGCGGCCACGGTTCCCATCCTGACGTATGACGCCTCGCTGACGCCGCCAATATGCGGCGAGATGATGACGTTATCGACGGTCTGCCACCTGTGCGGGGCGGTCAGAGGCTCGCTGATAAAGCTGTCGAGTGCCGCGCTGTGCAAGGTTCCATCCTTTAGCGCCCTGAGCAAGGCGTCATCGTTAATCAACCCGCCGCGCGCCGTGTTCACCAGAATAGCGTTCGGCTTACAGTGGGCGAGCGTGTCTGCGTTGATCATTCCTCTGTTGTCGTCAGTGAGCGGGCAATGCAGGGAGATAACATCGGCACGGGAAAGCAGGTCGGCTAAGGTGTTTGCCCGATCACAGCCTGAAGGCATCGTTTTAGCGTAAGGATCGTACGCCACAACCTGCATGCCGAATGCCAGCCCCACGTTCGCCACCCGCGAGCCAATCGCCCCCAGGCCGATAAGCCCCAGCGTCATGCCTTCCAGCTCGATCGATTTGTGCGTGGCTTTATCCCAGTGCCCGTCGCGCAGGCGCTTATCAAGGGCAACCACGGATTTGGCACAGGCAAGAATTAATGCCCAGGTATGTTCCGCAACCGCTGCCGCATTGGCACCGGGGGCGGAACGTACGGCGATATTACGCGCCGCTGCCGCTGGCTGGTCTATCACGTCAATGCCGCTTCCGTGTTTTGATATAACCTGTAATGCGGGGGCAGCATCCATAATCCGTGCGGTTATCCTGCCGTAACGCACCAGGATGGCCACAGGATTGTGCCGCTCGCACAGCGTAACCAGCTCATTTTCTGTGGGCTGACGTCCTGCATACACCACGTCAAAGTCTCGCAGCATGTTTACAGCCTGGTCTGCCAGGTCGCATCCGGTAACCAGTACAACGCGTTTGCCTGCCATTACAGCGTCTCCCCGTCAGATAACATGCCCGCCTTGCGCAGCGCGTCGTTAAGCCAGTGTGGACGCAAATCGCCCTCACGAATAGCGGCAAGACGTCGGGTCTCTGTTTCGAGTTTCCCTTTGGCCATGGCGATAACGGCCTGCACTTCATCACGCGGGATCGCCACCACGCCGTCGATATCCGCAACAATCAGATCCCCGGCCCGGACCGCCGCGCCAGCGATAGAGATGGGGTGATTAACCCGGCCAGGAATGGATTTTGTCGGGCCACAGGGGTTAAGACCGGCGGCGAAGACGGGGTAATGCCCTTTACTCAGGGTATCGGCATCACGTACCGCTCCGTCAATGATGATGCCCGCGATCCCACTTGCCTGGGCCTGAGCCGCCATAATCTCGCCGAGCAGCGCACAGGTCAGGTCGCCTTTGCCGTCAATAACCAGCACATCGCCAGGCTGGGCGACGGCCATTGCGGCATGGATGGCCAGATTATCTCCCGGGCGCACCTCCACGGTGACAGCCGGGCCCGCAACGGCCATCTGAGGGGCGAGCGGTTTGATACGACCGTGCAGCGTACCGCGGCGACCGGCAACATCCGCGAGGATAGCGGCCTGATACTCAGCGGCCTGGTGAACCTCTTCGGTCGACACGCGTTCGAACTGACGGTTAATAAATGGTTTTTCTGAAACGGACATGAATGCCTCCATATTGTTTTACTGTATACAATGCAGGTGTACAATACAAAACAACTATAGCGGTGTAGCTTTCCCTTTAGCCAGATCTGCAACGGCGTTTGTGATGTAAACACGAAGTGACTCACAAAAATTGAGGTACACTCACTGCCGAGCAGAAAAGGAGATGATGATGGGTAATGAAGGCGTTGTGGCGGTCGAAAAAGCGCTGGCTTTACTGGATTGCTTTCGTCCCGGCGATGAGAGCCTGACGCTGACCGCGCTGGCGCAGCTATCGGGTTATCACAAAACCACGGTTTACCGGTTAATGAATTCGCTTGAACGAATGAATTATGTCGTCAGGCACGATGACGGCAATTACGCGCTTGGCCCACGTCTGCTTTACCTCGGTAAGCTTTATGAGCAATCTTTTCATCTTTCCCGGGTGGTGCAGCCTGAGCTTCAGGCGTTATCTCAGGCCTCTCAGGAGAGCGCCAGCTGGTATGTGTTAGAAGGCGGGCAACGTTTGTGCCTGTTCCGTGCGGAAGCCTCCCACGGGCTACGCCACAGTAATCTGCCGGGTACTCAGTTTCCGCTGGACGATTCTGCCATCAGTAAAGTGCTTCGCCACTGGGGCCTTAATGATGCGCTACCAGAGGGGGAGCCCGCTGTTCCGCTCTATACCGCAGGTGCCCGAGACCCGCATACCGCGGCGTTTGCGATGCCCGTCTTCGGCGTCAATGACAAGCTGATTGCGGCGCTGGCGCTGACCGGGCCCATCTCCAGACTGACTGAAGATCGCCGTGAACAGGGGATCAGCCAGCTGATGCACGCCACTGCCAGTCGCCTGTCGCAGAAAATGGGGGCGAGTAAGGCTTTCTGCCAGCAGTTTTATGGGGAAACGCAAGACGCTGCGGAAGAGAGCCTCTGAGCATAAAGCGGGACGGGCGTCCCGCTGTTTTATGTCTAATGGGTGACCTGTTTTTCATGCAGATGCGCATTGCGGGCCTGGCGTCCCATCACCAACACTGCGACACCCCCCGCGGCGCACAGCGCAGCCAGAGGAAGCATGGCCAGCGTGTGGCTACCCGTCCGCTCGTTAATGATGCCGTAAGCGTTGACCATCACCGCGCCGCCGATAAGGTTAGCGATGGCGCCAATCGCGGCCAGCCCCGCAGCAGCCGACGTGCTGCTCATCCAACCTGACGCCAGCGCCCAGAACGGCCCCTTCATTGAATACGCGCCTATCAGCATGATGCTCAAAATAATAAGGGTGGCAGAAAGAGAGACGCTGACAAATGCGGCAATTACGCCTGCGGCAATCATGAATAGCGTCAGCGCGGTATGCCAGCGGCGTTCATTGGTTCGGTCAGAACTCCGTCCCCAGACAATCATCAGTACGGATGCCAGGCCGTAAGGAATGGCGTTGAGCAGACCCGTCTCCAGATTATCAAGATGGAACGATTTCAGCAGCTGCGGTGACCAGACGCTGATGGTGGTGCCTGCTGAGGACGCGCCTGCGTAAATCAGCGCCAGCAGCCAGATTTGACGATGCCGGAGCAGCTGCCACGTTGTCTGGTGGCCGATATTTTTTTGCTGCTGACGCTCGCTTTCAAGCGTTGTTTCCAGCCATTTTTTCTGCTCCGTGTTAAGCCAGTTAGCCTGGTGCGGGCGATCGCGAAGAACAAACCAGGCGGCAATACCCAGCAGAATCGCGGGTAAGCCTTCAATGATAAACAGCAGATGCCAGCCGCGCAGACCTAACCAGCCGTCCAGTGACAGAATCAACCCCGACAGCGGCGAGCCGATAAAATTGGCCAGCGGGATCGCGACCATAAAGGACGCGATAATTCGCGCACGGTAGCGGGCAGGGATCCACCAGGTCAAAAAGAGTACGACGCCGGGGAAAAAGCCCGCTTCAGCGGCTCCCAGCAGAAAACGCACGATATAAAGCGACGTGGTGTTTTGTACCAGTGCCATGCACATGGATACCACCCCCCAGCTGATCATAATGCGGGGGATCCACAGACGTGCGCCCACCTTCTGCATCGCCAGATTGCTTGGAACTTCAAACAGAAAATACGCCACGAAATAGAGACTGCTGGCGAAGCCAAACGCCGCTTTGCTGAGGCCGAGATCCTCATTCATCTGTAGCGAAGCCATGCCGATATTGCCGCGATCGATAATAGAGACCAGATAACTGACTATCAGAAACGGGAGAATGCGCCAGATCACCTTGCGCATAGTCTTTCGTTCTATGTCCTCAGTGGCGGCAACGCCATTACGAATATGTTCTGTCATGAGTTCCTCGCAGGGTCTGTTCTTGGTTTTATCAGGTACAACTCAGTTTTATTAAACAAAACCACTATAGCGTCGGCGCGTTCTTTTTATCCAGTTAATGGAAGGTTTAAATGATGTAAATAAGACGTGACTCACAGATAACGCGCTCTGCTAAATGCGCCTAAACGACAGATGCACCACCCTACGTTGTGAGGTAAAGTACACACCTTGCGCAGCCACAGAGCTGCGGTTTAGTGGGGTAGATGCGGATAACACGTTCCCCCATTCTCACTTCTGGTCTACGCCAGCCTGCATGGTGTTGTGTTTTGTCTTCTTAAAAGGGTTGTCTATGTCTGCTGCTCATCTCGGTTTCCCGACGGAAACCGTTGTTGTTTTTGTGGTGATGGCCGTTGGGGCGATGTTTATCGACCTCTTCATGCACCGTCACGATAAGCCTATCTCGCTGAAAAGCGCGGCTATGTGGTCCATCTTCTGGGTCATGATGGCCATGGCGTTTGCCGGCTTCTTATACGTGCACCACGGCGCAGAGATGGCGAGTCTGTTCCTTACCGGCTATGCGCTGGAAGAGGTGCTCTCCGTCGACAACCTGTTCGTGATGATGGCGATCTTCGCCTGGTTCGGCGTGCCGGATAAGTATCGCCACCGCGTGCTCTACTGGGGCGTGCTGGGGGCGATTGTGTTCCGCGGGATTTTTGTGGCCATCGGCACCAGTCTCCTGAGCCTCGGGCCGTACGTTGAGGTCATTTTTGCGCTGGTCGTCGGCTGGACGGCGGTGATGATGCTGAAACGCAATGAAGAGAGCGATGAAGTCGAAGATTACTCGAACCATCTGGCGTACCGCCTGGTAAAACGCTTCTATCCGGTCTGGCCAAAAATCAGCAGCCACGCGTTTATCCTGACCCAGAAAGAGGTGGATGCCGAGCTGGAGAAGCCTGAAAACAAGGATGTGATGGTAGGTCGCGTGAAGAAGGCGAAGCGCTACGCGACGCCGCTGCTACTCTGCGTGGCGGTGGTAGAGCTGTCCGACGTGATGTTCGCGTTCGACTCCGTTCCCGCCATCATTGCCGTCAGCCGCGAGCCGCTGATTATCTACAGCGCAATGATGTTCGCGATCCTCGGCCTGCGTACCCTCTACTTCGTGCTGGAGGCGCTGAAGCAGTATCTGGTGCATCTGGAGAAAGCGGTCGTGCTGCTGCTGTTCTTCGTGGCGTTCAAGCTGGGGCTTAATGCGACCGACCACTTCTGGCATCACGGTTATAACATCGGTGCCACGGCAAGCCTGTTTGTAATGCTGGGGGTACTGGCGCTGGGGATTATTGCGAGCGTGATGTTCCCGGGGAAACGTGAGGCCTGATGTACCGCCCGGTGGCGCTTCGCTTACCGGGCCTACGATTGGGTTGTAGGCCGGGTAAGGCGCAGCCGCCACCCGGCAAAAGGCTACCTTATTGGTGAATTTCGGCGCTTGCTCGGATGATGGAAATGGCGCCAGTGCGGATCCTGCGCCGCCGCCAGCAGCTCGTGGTCGCCACGGGTGTCGCCCCAGGCGCGCAGGTGATACGCGTTCAAATCCCCATACACCTTCTCCAGCCTCGCCACCTTCTGCGCACAACGGCAGTTATGGCCGGTGATCCGCCCGGTCAGCTTGCCGTCCTTCACTTCCAGCTGCGTGCCAATCAGCTTAATGCCGAGCTTATCGGCCCACGGCTGCAATACCAGCGCCGGGGAGGCGGAGCAAATCGTCACTTCCGCACCAGAATTGACTTCGTTGGCGACGGCCATGACCCCTTCCGGGCGCATCAGCTTGCTCCAGTATTTTTCACAGAAGGCTTCCGCCTGCTGACGTAACCAGTGTTCATCCACGCCCGTCAGGAAGGTTTTGATCAGCACCTCTTTCAGTTCATCACGCGTCAGCTTGCGGCGCACGCAGTGCAGCGTAGGCAGGGCCATGCGCACCAGTCGGCCAGCAAAGTAGCGCTTGCCAAAGGCAAAGCGCAGGAAAGGAATAAAGCTGTCGTGGTGCGTCAACGTACCATCAAAGTCAAAGACAGAGAGCACGCTGGACTTCGCCACGGCTTCGTCGGCAATCATATTGGTCATAAATACGTCTTAGCTGAAATACACATTCTGTTCACTAGTTTACCTGCTTTACCTTCGCAGTCCTTCTATCCGATCTCATTTTTTCTCGAACCTGTGGCCTGACGGGTCAAACGATGTCATCCACCACGCCACCGTCAACGCGCAGCGCCGCGCCGGAAGTCGCGGAGGCCTGCATCGAACAAACGTAAACGACCATGTTGGCCACTTCTTCCACCGTGGCGGCGCGCTGAATCACCGAGCTGGGGCGATTCTCCATCACGAACGCTTTCGCCAGCTGCTCCAGCGATTTGCCGGTTCTCTCGATCTCGTCTTTCATCATCGCGGCAAAGCCGTCCGACATCGTCGGGCCCGGCAGCACGCTGTTCACCGTGACGCCGCTGCCTGCCACAAACTTCGCCAGACCGCGCGCCAGCGAAAGCTGGGCTGTTTTCGTTACGCCATAGTGGATCATATCCGCCGGAATATTGCAGGCCGATTCTGACGAGATAAACACCACCCGACCCCAGCCTTTTTGCACCATGCCGGGCAGCAGGGCGCGGGAGAGGCGCACGCCGGACATCACGTTGGTTTGCCAGTAGCGTTCCCAGGTCTCGTCGTCGGTGGAATAAAAATCCTGCTGACCATAAATCCCGGCGTTATTCACCAGAATATCGACGTGCGTGGCAACCCTGAGCAGTTCGTCAACGCCCTCCTGCGAGCTCAGATCGGCGATGGCGGCACGGACCTGCACGCCAGGCACCACCTGCTGTAAGGCCTGAATGCCTTTGTTCACCGAGTCGATGCTGCGCCCGTTCACGATCACTTCCGCACCGCTCTCCGCCAGCCCGCGGGCGATGGCAAACCCTATACCGCCGGTGGACGCGGTCACCAGCGCCACTTTTCCCGTTAAGTCGATTTTCATCGTTCGCTCCTTGTCGTCTTCTGGTTCAAAACTTAAAGCGTAGCAGGTGACGATGACGGATCCTGCTTAAAAAGGCGCAACAACGTCTCCACCTGCTCGTCCAGCGGGCTGAGGGAGCGTTTGACGATGAGATGCAGCGGCGTGGCGCGACGTACGCCGTGGCTGAGCGGCAGGGTTTTGAGGATGCCTTGCTGGAGCGGGGCCTGAATGCGTTCTTCCGGTAGCCAGCCGTATCCAACCTGATACATCACCGCTTCGATCGCGGCATCAATGGTTGAGAAGGTCCACGACTCCCCGGCGGGGCGAACGGTGGGCTGGCTGTCTGCGATCTGAATGCGCGGCCACGGGCGTAACGTCTCGTCATTAAGCGGTGTATCCAGCGCGAACAGCGGGTGCGCGTGATGCGCAACGGCAACAAAATCGATATTCATCAGCCATTCGCCCAGCCCGGTGACGTCCTGGCGGCGGGTTAAGACCATCACGTCGGCTTCATCATTGAGCGCGTCCGCGCGGCTGTTTTCCAGCACCTCGGTGAGCCGCACCTGCGTTTGCGGATACCGCTGCTGAAACTGCCGCAAAATAGCGAACAGCCGGCTGCGCGGAAAAATACTGTCTACCATCAAATCAATACGGGTTCGCATCCCGCTGCGCAGGGTCGCAGCGCGGGTTTCAACATAGGCGAAGGCTTTCAGCAGCGGCTTCACCTGATTCAGCAACAGCTCACCCGCCGGGGTCAGCACGGCCCGCCTGCCTTCCGTCATTAAGAGTGCCACGCCAAGCCGTTCCTGCAACAGCGACAGGTTATAGCTAACCGATGACTGGCTGCGGTGCGTCTCTTCTGCTGCTCTGGCAAAGCTGCCAGCCTCGACTACTCTCTCCAGCAGGGCCCATTGTTCTAGCGTCGTCTTATGCATGATCAATCTAAATTTTGGATGAATTTGATTCAAACATAGCGTTATTCATTCATTTTTTGAAGGGGTACGATAGTTTCATCAAAACAAAGGAGACATCTTATGAACACCTTCGACAAACATGACTTAAGCGGCTTCGTCGGCAAACATCTGGTTTATACCTACGATAACGGCTGGAACTACGAAATTTACGTCAAAAACGAGAACACGCTCGACTACCGTATTCACAGCGGTCTGGTGGGTAATCGTTGGGTGAAAGATCAGCAGGCGTACATCGTCCGCGTCGGGGAGAGCATCTATAAAATTTCCTGGACCGAGCCAACCGGTACCGACGTCAGCCTGATTGTGAACCTGGGCGACAGCCTGTTCCACGGCACCATTTTCTTCCCGCGCTGGGTTATGAACAATCCGGAAAAAACCGTCTGCTTCCAGAACGATCACATTCCGCTGATGAACAGCTACCGTGATGCCGGTCCGGCCTATCCGACTGAAGTAATTGATGAATTTGCCACCATCACCTTCGTTCGCGACTGTGGCGCTAACGATGATACCGTGATTGCATGTGCGGCCAGCGAGCTGCCAGCAAACTTCCCTGAAAATTTGAAATAAGCTTCGCAACGCGTTAAATGCACATCGGCCATTTCGGAATTAACCGGAATGGCCCTTTTTTTATGCCGCAGAGGTACCGCAATAAGCGATTGATTCTGCCGTCAGGGTGAAGGGCGTAGGGGTACAGACCGCCAGGCTCAGCGAGCCGAAGCGTAGCTGGCTGACCGGAAGCGACTGGGCGGTGCTGTCAATGCTGACAATCTGCCACGCGCTGCCGCCACGCTGCTTGACGATGGCCTCTTTGCGTGTCCAGATGCGCCAGAAGGCGGAAAGCTGCTCTTCCGGCGCTTCACGTTCCAGCTCGGCATGTTCGGTAAGGCTGAAGACGGCATTCGCCAGCGCCTGCCAGTTCGCACGCGGACGAATCGCTTCAATATCGCAGCCAACTTCACCTTCATCGCTCAGCAGCAGGGCAATGTCGTCCCCGCTGTGGCTCAGGTTAAACCACAGCGGATGACCGTTAGCGAAGGCCGGTTTTCCCTGCTCGCCGTAGATTATCTCGGGAAGCGGAGAAGGGGATAAGGTTCTGGCGAGCAGCGTCCGGCCTGCAAGCCAGGAAGCGTATCGCGCACCCTGAGGTGCCATGTCTGCGAGCGTTGACGCCAGCGGGTCCGCGCTAAGGGTGGAGATCTTTCCCAGTACAAACTGGTACATAGTTACGCCCAGCGTTTAATGATTATCGAGGTATTGATGCCGCCAAAGGCAAAGTTATTGCTCTGTATAAATTCGCAATCAATCGGGCGGGCTTCCCCCATAATATAATCTAAAGCGCCACATTGCTCATCCGGTTGTCTTAAATTGAGCGTCGGCGTGAACCAGCCTTCCCGCATCATGTGCAGGCTCAGCAGCGCTTCCAGCGCACCGCAGGCGCCCAGGGTATGACCGAAATAGCTCTTTAAGGATGAGATGGGCACACTGTCGCCGAAAATAGCGGCGGTCGCCTGACTCTCGGCGATATCCCCGCGATCGGTTGCCGTGCCGTGGGCAGAAATGTAGCCAATGTCCTGAGAGCTAAGGCCCGCCATCGCCAGCGACTGCTCCATACACACCTGCATGGTTTCACGCTGGGGCTGGGTGATGTGCGCCGCATCGCAGTTAGTGGCAAAGCCTACGATCTCGCCATAAATTGTCGCCCCGCGGGCTTTGGCATGTTCCAGCGCTTCCAGCACCAGCGTGCCCGCCCCTTCGCCAATCACCAGACCGTCGCGCTGAACGTCAAACGGCGACGGCGTGGTTTTCGGCGCCTCGTTACGCTGGCTGGTGGCAAACAGGGTATCGAAAACCGCCGCTTCTGACGGACACAACTCTTCCGCACCGCCCGCCACCATCACCGTCTGGTAACCGTGACGAATCGCTTCCCAGGCATAGCCAATTGCCTGGCTGCCGGAGGTACAGGCGCTCGAGGTGGGGATCACCCGTCCGCGCAGGCCAAAGAACAGCCCGGTGTTCACCGCCGTGGTGTGCGGCATCATCTGCACGTAGGTGGTGCCGGTGATGTTGTGGGTGTGCTTTTCCGTAAGCATGGAAGCAAACTCGCTGACCGGCCCGGTGCTGCCCGTCGACGAACCGTAGGCGATCCCGGTCTGACCGTTAGTGAGCACCGCGTCGTCAATTAGCCCTGCCTGCTCAAGCGCCAGCTCGGTGGCACGGGTAGAGAGCAGCGACACGCGGCCCATGGCACGTATGCGCTTACGGGTATAGTGAGCGGGGAGCGCGAAGTCTTCAATCGGCGCGGCGATCAGGGTTTGCAGGCCGTCATACGCCTGCCACTCCGTCATGGTACGCACCGCATTTTCATACCCGCGCAGACGGCGCGAGATGGTCGGCCAGTCCTCGCCGAACGCGGTGACGCCGCCCATGCCCGTAATCACTACCCGACGGGTCATAGCATGCCTCCGTTAATTGAAATTACCTGACGCGTCACATAGCCCGCTTTATCCGACATCAGGTAGCTCGCCAGCGCGGCGACTTCCTCGGCCTGGCCCATACGCTGCATCGGGATCATCGACATCGCCGCGTTCAGCGCGGCTTCGTCCATCTCGATCATGCCGGTATCAATCAGCCCCGGCGCGATGCAGTTCACGGTGATTTTACGTTTTGCCAGCTCGGTGGCGAGCGCTTTGGTGGCGCCGATAATCCCGGCTTTGGCCGCGCTGTAGTTCACCTGCCCACGATTGCCCATAATGCCTGACACCGACGACAGGGTGACGATCCGCCCGCCTTTGCGGGTGCCGATCATCGGCATAATGCAGGGATGGATGACGTTATAAAAGCTGTCGAGATTGGTGTGGATCACGCTGTCCCAGTCATCGTCGCTGAGCGCCGGAAACGCGCCGTCGCGGGTAATGCCGGCGTTACTGACCACGCCATACCACGCGCCGTGGTCTGCGATCTCCTGTTCCAGCACCGTGCGGCACTGCTCGCGGTTGCCCACGTCGAAGGTGAGTAAACGGCCCGCGCCGCCCGCCCGGAGTATTGCCTCCAGCGTCGCCTGCGCGCCCGCTTTATCGCGATGGTAATGCACGCCGACGGTAAAACCGTCCGCCGCAAGCTGAAGGGCGATAGCGCGGCCAATGCCTTTGCTGGCACCGGTGACCAGTACGGATCTCATGATGGGGTTCCCTGGTTGAAAAGTGTGGTTAATTCATCTTCGCTCGGCTGGAAGGTGTTCACGCGGCCCGTGGCGAGGGTGGCGTTATCCGCACGAATGCTGCACTCGAAGCTGCCAAAGCGTTCATCCTGCATCAGGCGTTCGATGGTGATGGTCAGCCTGCTGCCTGCGGCAAAATGCCCCGCGCTGCACACCAGCTCGCGCGCGCCGAGCACCATACCGAGCGCACAGTGTGGCAGCCCTTTTTGCATCCGGTGCCACTCGGACCAGACGCCCACGGTCTGGGCCATCAGCTCCAGCGCAAACCAGCCGGGCAAGTTGCCGTTAGCGTCCAGAAACGGTGCCAGCACGCCGCGATCGTTCACCGTCACGCAGCAAACGGCGCTGTCATCGGTGACGCTCTCCACGCTTTCGAGCAGCAGCATCGGCGTATCGTGAGGAAGATAATCCCCGGGGGGTAAATAGCGCATCACACTCTCCCCAGCAGAAGGCAGGCATTGTTGCCGCCAAACGCGAAGGAGTTCGACAGGATCGTCGGTTTTTTCAGCGGCGCGGCCCGGTGCAGCAAGCCGCAGGCGGGCAGCGTGTCGTCCGGCGCGTAGCGGGAAAAATCCTGCGGCGGCAGCGGCAGGTCACGGGTCAGGATCAGCCAGCTCAGGGCGGCTTCGACGATCCCGGCTGCGCCCAGCGTGTGGCCGGTGAGGTGTTTCGTGGAGCTGCACGGTACGCGGTCGCCAAAGAGATCGTGGATGACCTGCGCCTCAATGCGATCGTTAAGCGGCGTGGCGGTGCCGTGCAGGTTGATATAGCCGACGTCCGCCGCCGTCATGCCCGCCTCGTTCAGCGCCTGGGTGATGGCGCGGATCGCCCCTTCACCCTGCGGATGCGGGGCGGAAATATGGTACGCATCGCTGGATTCCCCCGCGCCCAGGAGCGCAATCTCGCCCGGCTCGCGGGTCAGCACCATCAGTGCCGCCGCTTCACCAATGGTGATCCCCCGACGGTTGCGGCCAAATGGCTCGCACAGAGTCGGGGAGAAGGATTCCAGGCTATTGAAGCCGTTGACCGGCATGCGGCTCAGGCTGTCGGCCCCGCCGACGATGGCGACGTCCACCAGCCCGGCGTCGATCAGGCGACGACCGCTGACGATCGCCCGCGCGCTGGAGGAGCAGGCGGTCGAGATGGTATACGCCGGGCCGTCCAGCGCAAGCCAGCTGGCGAGAAAGCGCGACGGATCGCCCAGCTCCTGCTGGGGATATTGCCACTGCGGGCTGCGTTCGCCGTTCTGCGCGCGCCGCACGTACTCATCACCCTCGTCCAGGCCGGAGGTGCTGGTGCCCAGCACTACCGCCACGCGGTCGCGCCCCACGCGCGCAATGGCCGCATCAACGGCAGGCCGGATTTGCGCCAGCGCCGCCAGCAGCAGCTGGTTGTTGCGGCTGCGGTGGGCGGAAAAAGGCTCGGGGATAGGGGGGAGCTCACCCTCCACGCCCCCCAGCACAGCCTCCGGCAAGCCCTGTAGCCAGCCCGCACGGTGGCGCATTCCGGGGGCCACACCGGCGGTAAGGTTCGCCGCTATTTCATCAGCCGAGTTGCCGAGCGCGTTGACCATGCCAACGGCAGAAAGGTAAATCATCTCAGTCACCCAGATATTGAATGGTGATGTGGTAGTGAAAAGCGTGCTGCGCAATGCTAATCGGTTCGCGCTTGCCTTTGCGGTTCAGGTAGACAATCTCCGTGACCAGTTTGCCATCGGGATTGCGCAGTTCGCGTCTGGTGTCAGTATCGTTCAGCGTCCAGCCTTTCGGCAACTGCGGCTGCCAGGCGCTGAGCGGCCAGTGGCTCAGCATCACGTCGGCCAGCACCTGGCTGGCGGGCGGCAGCTGCGGCATCACAACCGACTGCTCGGTGTGGATCCCGGTATCGTCGTAGGTGGCGAGAAACAGGCGGATCCCGACGGAGGAGAGGCCCGCCAGCGTCACTTTATCGCCGTCGGCGTTCAGCATCACCAGCAGCGACTGGGTCTGGCCTTTAAAGCTGCCGGTAAGCAACTGCTGCGCGCTGATGGCAGGCGTGATCCCCGGCGGCGGCAGCGTGACGCGTGTGCCCGGCTCTAGCCAGGCCTGAGGGAGCGCGTCATCGCGATTCGTCGTATGGCTACACCCCGCCAGCAGCAAGGCCATCATTACTGCCGCCAGGCGAATAAAACGGATCATGGAGAGTTCTCTTTGTTAGTCGGCATCGCCAGCGGGGCGAGCAGGAACGCGGTGAAGATACCGCTCACCAGCACAATGCCAAAGCTGCTGATGGCCTGAGTGGTGCTGAATACCAGCATCCCCAGCGTCAGCAGGGTGGTCAGCATGGCGAGGGTAATCGCCAGCATGGAGGTCAGCGGCGTGCCGCGCGGGTTGCTGAAAAACAGCGTGTAGTTGATGCCAATGCCGAGAACCAGCACCAGCGCCAGCAGGGAAAACAGGTTCACCGGATGGCCCGTCACGGCCAGCGCCGCCAGCCCGCCGCCCAGCGACAGCACGGACGGCACCAGGGCCACCAGCCCTTTTCGCCAGCCGAGACGCACCATCGCGCCGCAGGCAATCACCGCCAGCGCCACGCCCAGAAGCCCCGTCAGCAGCGAGCGGTAGAGCGCAAACAGGCTGTCGAAGCGGGCTTTACGATCGACCCAGACAACCCCCGGATGGCGGGAGGCCAGCTCGCCGAGCGCGGCGCTGTTCCTGACGCCATCGACCGGGACCAGCACACCGCTTTTGCCGTCCGGCAGCGTCAACCACAGCAAACGCCAGCCCTCACTGGCCGGGCTGGCGAGCCACGCCTCCACGCTGACAGGCATGGCGTTCAGGTTCGGTTCACTGGCCTTCAGCCCCGTGCTTTGCAGCATTTTCGTCACCGTCGGCGCGGCGTTGCGCAGAAGATGCAGATCGCTTTTCTGCCGTGCCAGCGAGTTCAACGGCAGGGTGCGCCAGCGGGTAAATTCACCGGCTTTTTGCGCCTGCGCCAGCGCCGGGGTAAACGCCTCCAGCCGCTCCAGCGTTTCCTGCGCCGACGCGCCGTACACCACGAACCACTTCTGATCGACGTTCTGCCCGGTCAGGGCGGTGATGGTTTTTTCCTGCGCCAGAATATCCTGCGGCAGCGCCTGAAGCTGGGCGATATCGTCGTCGACCCGCAGGCTGGCGATTCCGATGGTGGACAGGAGCGCCAGCGCGACCGGCAGCCCGACGGAGAGGACTTTACCGTCGCGCCAGGCGTTCAGCCAGCACTGCATCATCCCGCTCAGCGGGACCGGGCGAACCGGCATGCCCCGGCACAGCCACGGATGCCAGAAAATCACCGTCAGGCACGAGGCGCTCAGCCCTGCGGCGGCGAAGACCGCCATCTGACGAATGCCGGGGAAGGGGGCCAGCATCATGAAGAGATATGCCACGACGGTGGTCAGCAGCGCCAGCAGCAGCGCGTTACGCACCTTCGCCAGGCTTTGCCAGGGCGACTGTTCCGCGCCGTGCACCATCCGCTCCGTGAGGTAGTAAATCGTATAGTCCGCCGAGATACCGATGATGCTCATGCTCATCACCAGCGTCATCAGGTGCAGCTCGCCAAACAGCAGCAGCGTCGCGACCGTGCCCGCCAGCGCGCCTATGCCAACAGAAAGCAGGCTCAGCAGCAGCGGACGCACGGAGCGGAACACCGACACAATCAGTAGGATCACCCCGAGCACCGTGGCGACGCCGAGCGTGGAAATATCTCTTTTGGCCTGCTGGCTGGCGTAATCGCTGTAGAATACCGTCCCGCGCGAGAGCAGCTGCGCCTGTGGAAACTCGGCTTTCAGCGTCTGCTGCAACGCGTTTAGGGTGGTCACCCGCTGGCGGGTTTGCTGCATATCGAACGAGGAGCCCGCCAGCTCGCCGTGCAGCAGATACCAGTACTTCCCGTCCGCGTCTTTTGTCACCAGCCAGCCGTCCATCAGCTGCATCTTCTGGCTGTTCTTCGCCAGCGCGAGCTGCGCGCCGCGCATCAGCATCAGCGGATCGTTTTGCAGCTCCCTGCCGCTCACGCCGGAAAAGGCGGAGTAGAGCTGGGAGAGGATCCACTGTGCCTGCGCTTCACCGCCGTTTTGCAGGCGTGCGCGGGTGGCCGGATCGACCAGGCCATTGCGGTGCTGCCAGAAGAAATCCCCCCAGGCCTGTTGCCCGGCGGCGTCCAGCGGCCCTTTTACGACGCTCAGCGCCTGGCTGCGTTGCAGCAGGGTCAACCACCGTTGCGCCACGCGCGGGTCCGGCTGTTTGCCGGGGCTGACCAGCCAGATGAGCTGGCGGTCGAGGCGCTGTATAAATCCGTCGTTGAGGGCGGGAGGGATCGCGCCGAGCGTCTGTTTCGGCAGCATGGCGAGCACGCTGCTGTTCAGCCGCGCGCCGAGCAGCAGCGACAGCAGTACGCCCAGCAGGATCAGGCATACCGTGGCCCACAGCAGCGCCGGGCGCAGAGGTTTACGGTGCGGCAAAGCGCTGGCGTTCTGCATCGGTCAGGCGGGCGGGCGTGAGCTGGTGGCGGGAGAGCGCGATATCCGTCGTATCGCCCTGCTTATCGTTCAGGCGAATCGACTCCAGATAGATCGCGCCCTTCAGATCAAGGGAGGTGAAGATCTTATCCAGCGGCGTGGTGATGGGCGTCAGCACCAGCGACCAGCGGCCTTCGCCCAGATCTTTGAAATCGATGCGGAAGTTCTCTTCCAGCACCTTGCGGTCGGCCTGGAACAGTGCCCGCAGCAGGTGGTTGAACTGGAACATCTGCGGGTTAGTGTCAGCGGTAAGGGTCTGCGGCGGCTGACCGTTAACGCTCTGCACCATCCGCGTGTCATCCAGCAGCAGGGTCATCGAAAACGGCGTTTTTTGATCCCACAGCAGGCCGCTGTCGCGGGCGATCAGCATCTCCCCCTGAGAGCGCAGTGGCTGAGGCATGTCTTTGATGGTACGGATCTGTTCGAAGTGCGCGCGCACCACCGGTTGCTCCGCAAACCGCTGTTGCAGTTCATCCAGCGTTATCGCGTTCACCAGCGGGCTAATCAGCAGCGCAAGCAGCATTATCCATTTCATGGCGCGATCCCCATGCGTTCGAACAGAATGGCCGGGCTGACAAAGCACATCTCCCGGCTTGTTTCTTCCACCGCTACCTGAATGGTGTAGCCGGTGGTGGTGCGTTTCCCGGTTTGCGCGTCGAAGATTTGATAGGCAATGCGCAGACGGTTTTCATACTCCTCAACGTGGGCGCGGACGCGAATGCGCTGCTCGAAGGTCACCGCATCGCGGTATTTCACGCGGGTATCCACCACGGGCCAGACGTAGCCGGACGCTTTCATCTGGCGATAGCCGTAATCAAACTGGTTGAGCAGCGCTTCGCGGGCAATCTCAAAGTAACGAAAATAATTGCCGTGCCACACCACGCCCATCATATCGACGTCGTGGAACGGCACGGTGATTTCAACTTCAGCCGTAAAGCGGGGATCGGTCAGCACCCTTTACTCCTTCTCGTTGACCTCTGGCAGCTGCCAGAAATCGAAAAAATTAAACCAGTCGAGCGGCGACATGAGCGCGTAATGCTCCAGCCGCTGCGCATAGCGGTCGACGGTCTGCTGTAGCGCCTGCTGGCGTTCGCCGCGCGGCAATAGCAGCGGGTCGGCAAACGGCTCGCAATGCAGGGTCAGTTTCCCCTGCTGACAGAGGGCAAAAATCAGCACCACCGGGCAGCGCAGTATGGACGCCAGAATAAACGGTCCCTGCGGGAACGGCGCGGGCTGGCCCATAAATTCGCTCCATATCACCCGCCAGCTGCCGCCGCGCTGCGGAGTGACGGCGATGCGATCGCCGACGATAGCCATCCATTCGCCGCGATCGAGCTTCTCTTTAATGAGGATGGCGGTATCCGGGCCGATGTCGGTGACCGGCATCAGGTGAATGCCCGCCTGCGGCGCCATCTCCTCCATCACCTGCTTAAAACGTCTGGCGTTGTCGCTAAAGACCAGCGCGTTAATGGTTTTCGCCCCTTCGCGCTGGGCCAGCGCCCGGCAGGCTTCCACATCGCCAAGGTGCGACGCGAGCAGCAGTTTGCCCCGTGGGTCATCGAGACCGAGCGCCTCCTGCGCGCCGGGTGCGAAGACCAGATCGCGATGAAGCTTCATTTCGCCGCGCCAGCTGGCCACTTTGTTCAGCATGGCATGACCGAAGCGCAGGAAGTGGGAAAAACTGTTGAGCCGCGCGGGTGGCGTCATCTGCCGCTGTGCCATCACCGTTTTAACCCGCGCCAGCCACTGGCGGGATGCCCGGCGTGCAGAGCGGGCGGTCAGCCAGTAGACGGCCGTAACCGGCCACAGCAGGACGGTGAACGCCTTTCGCCCCAGCAGCTGCCAGACGCGCAGCATCAGGCGCATGCCCCACAATCCTTTCACCTCCTGCTGTTGCGCCCAGTGCTGCGAGCGGCGACGCATCAGCAGCGTGGGCATACGCGGCAGCATGCCGAGAAACAGGCGGGTATGCATCAGGGAGATACGCACGTTGTCTTTCAGGGCATCGAAATGGGACACCCCGTCCGGCGGATAGGTCACGCGGGTGGGCAGAAAATAGCTGTTATTGCCCTGCCAGTAGAGGCGCACCATCACTTCGGTATCAAAATCCATCCGCCTGCCGAGCGGCGTGGATGCCGCAAGTTTCAGCACCGGCGCTATCGGATAAACGCGAAACCCGCACATGCTGTCTTTCAGTTGCAGGGAGAGGGTTTCAATCCAGACCCAGACGTGGGTTATCCAGCGTCCGTACAGGCGCGAACGGGGGATCGAGTCATCGTAAACGGGCTGCCCGGAAATGAGCGCATCGGGATGGCGTTCGGCCAGCGCCAGCAGTCTGGGAATGTCTTCGATAGCGTGCTGACCGTCAGCGTCGACCTGAACGGCGTGGGTGAAACCGCGCGCTGCGCAGGCTTCCAGCCCCCGCATCACCGCTGCGCCTTTGCCGCTGTTTTCTGCCAGCCGCAGCAGCGTGACCTGCGGACGATCCGCCGCCAACGCTTCAAGCGTGCGGCGGGTGGGTTCATCGCTGCCGTCGTCCACCACCAGACAGGGCAGATCGAACGGCGCGAGGCGCGTCAGCACCGAAGCCATCATCGCCCCGTGGTTGTAGCACGGAATAAGCACGCAGGGGCGGAAGGTTACTGACATAAGCGAATCTTCCCGCTACTGGCGGTGTGGCGCTCGCTGCCCGCATGGCGCTGATAGCTGAAGGTCAGCATCTGGCGTTCGGGTTGCCACGCCAGGTGCAGCGTGACCGTATTCTCCGGCAACAGCGGGGCAGCGAACTTCACGTTCTGAATACTGTGAAAACGGTAGCCCTGCGCCAGCGCGGCGGTGTAGTGCATTACCCAGTCGAGCTGCGCCACGCCGGGCAGCAGCGGCTGTACGGCGAAATGCCCCCTGAACCAGACCAGAACGGGGTCGAGATAGAACGTTATCTCCAGATGCCCGGGTTCAGGCTCGCGGCGTTCGATTTCAGGGATCTTCATGAAACAACTCCTGTAGCTGTGCAGTCACGCGCTTGTTCATGCTGTTGACCGGGATTTCATCAACGATCCGCCAGTAGCGCGGCACGGCAACCGGTTCAAGCCAGGGGCGAAGGGCGCGACGCCAGGCGAGCTCCTGCGCTTTTTTGCCCTGACCATCCCGCTGCTGACGCGCGGCGTCGTTCAGCACCAGCAGCACGCCAATACCCTGACGCCCGCCGCGCGTGACCGTCAGCGCAGCGGCCTCACGGATGCCGTCCAGCGCCAGCAGGCGACGCTCAATTTCATCGAGCGAAATGCGTTTATCTTCAATTTTGACCACCCGGCCACGGCGCCCAACGAGGCTGAAACGCCCGTCAGCGGTGAAGTGCAGGATGTCATCCAGCACGATCCCCTCCGCCTCGGGGATCAGCGGCGATGTCACGCGATCGCCATGAAACGTTACGCCGGTGAAGGGCTGCCAGCGCGTGCTTTCCTCCTGACGGTAGCGCCAGGCCATAACCCCCGTTTCCGTGCTGCCGTAAATCTCATCCGGCCAGACGTTGAGCCAGGCCTGAACTTCGGTAACCGCCTGCCAGGGCAGCACGCCGCCGGCGGAAAAGAGGAGATCGACGGGAGGCGGCATCAGCGACGCGTCCAGCCGCTTGAGGAACGCCGGGCTGCTGATGAAAAGATAGCGTTTATCGCCTGGAAGAGCAGCGAGCTGCTCGACATAGTTGAGCAGGCTGGCGTGCAGCGGCAGGCCGAGCGCCATGGGTAAGACGACACGAAACGTCAGGCCATACAGGTGGTGCAGTACTACCGAAGCCACGACGTGACGGCCCGCCAGACGATCGCCAAAATGCTCCGCCAGCAGGCGGGCTTCACGATCGAGGCTGATCACCGGCTTACTCACCCGCTGCGGCGCGCCGGTCGAGCCGGAGGTGTACAGCTCGATCGTGCGCATCTCGTCGATGGCAGGCAGCGGTGAAGAGGTATGGCCTGCCCGCTGAGCAGAAGCCACCCGCAGCTGTCGCCCCTGAAAATCGAGCGCGCTGTCGCTCAGCACGCCGCTGAACAGCCCCCGCTGCTCCTCAAGCTGCGCGCCGCGGGTGTGGCCCGGAAGGACTGGCGTTTTGCCCGCGTGCAGCGTCGCCAGCAGCGCGACGATAAACAGATAGCCGTTTTCAACGCACAGCGCCCAGCGCTCGCCCTCTTCATGGCGCAGCGTGTCGACCAGCCGAGTGACGTCGTGGCGCAGGTTGCCGAGCGTCCAGAGGCGCTCCCCGCACCAGGCGATGGGGGTGTCGTCAGGACGCGGCGCGTTCAGCCACTGGCTAAGCGGAAGAGGGTTAAGCATCGTTTTTCATCACCCGTTGTCGCACCAGCCACTCGCAGGCCATCAGCGTGCCCATCAGGAGATAGGCAATCATCCCGTTCCACAGCGTCCACAGGCGGATATCGGCGTGAAGCACGGTAAACAGCGCGATCGCCCCGTTGATAATAAAAAAGCCGCACCAGACTTGCGTAACCCGGCGCGTGTAGCGTACGCCGACGGGCGAGAGAGCCGGCTCACGCAGGCGCGCCAGCCGTTCGACAACAGGCATTGCCGTCCACAGCGAGCCGCCAAACACCGCGAGCATGACCAGATTCACCACCACCGGATAAAACAGTACCCACTGATGCGCATGCAGGACGTAGCTCGCCGCGCAAAGCGCCACGCCAGCCAGCGCCACGCTCACGAACAGATAACGCAGGGGGCCGCCCTGACGGCGAGCCTGGCAGACGCGCAACAGCAGTATCAGCGCCATCACGGGCAGTATCCTGTGCAGGCTATTATTCGCCAGCCCGAAGCCGATCAAAAACGGCCATGCCAGCAGCGTCAGCCCCGTCAGGACGGGAAGGATCGGCATCGAACGCACGTTACGCGTCGCGCTGAAGCTGTTCCACAACGTTCACGACGTCCTGCACCGTGCGCACCGCCTTAAAGGTTTCAGGCTTGATTTTATGGCCCGTTTTCTTTTGCAGATGCACCACCATATCGACGGCATCAATGCTGTCGAGGTCCAGATCCTCGTAAAGCCGCGCCTCAGGGGTAATGTCCTCCGGGGCGATTTCAAACAGCGTAATAAGAAGCGCAGAGACTTCCTGATAAATCGTTTGTTGTTCTGTCATGGCGGTCATTCTCAGGCGCGTTGTTGATGGATAAAAGCCGCGAGCGTGGCAACGGAATAGAAGTGCTGACGCATCTCGTCACTTTCGGCAGAAAGCACTACGCCGTATTGATTTTTCACCGCCAGCCCCAGCTCAAGGGCGTCGATTGAGTCCAGACCCAGCCCATCGCCAAAGAGCGCGGCGTCCGTATCAATATCCTCTGGGGTAAGTTCTTCCAGATTCAGCGTAGAGATAATGAGATTCTTAATTTCAAGATAGAGCGCTTGCATCTTTCGTTCCTGACAAAGATTGAAGACCGGTTGTTAACTGATGCTGCATATGCCGGTTTAACTGCCTTGCCGCCAGCGCGGGTTCGTGCTGACTCGCATCATAAAAATCATGAATGTTGATGCGTTCGCGAACATCCACGGTGAAAACAGGTTTATTGGGGGGAACGTTATACCAGCTGCTCTGTTTATCCAGCATGCGTTCGCTACAGTGGATCACCACTACGCGCACGGCGCTGTTGCAGCGAACGGCGATATTCGCCGCCCCGCGTTGCAGGGTAATGGCTTCTCCCACCCGGGTGCGGGTGCCTTCCGGGAAGATAAGCAGGGTGTCGCCCTGGGCCAGACGCTGCTGGCTTGCGGCAAGCAGCGTGTCTGCTTCGCTGTTAATCAGATAGTCAGCCGCGCGGATCACGCCGCTGACGAACGGGTTACGCAGCAACGCGCTTTTCACCAGACAGTCGGTTTCGTTCATCACCGAAGCCAGCAGGACGTAGTCCAGCAGCGAAGGGTGATTCGCAATCACCAGACAGCCCCGCTCGGCGCGCAGAACGTCCAGGTTGTTGAAACGGTAATCCAGCACCCCCACCCCGCGTACCACGGCGAGGAACAGGCGAAAACTGGCGGAAATCGTGCGGCGTGCCAGGCGGCGGCGCTGAGTGCGGTCGCGCTGGAAAATCAGCAGCAGGTTAAACCACACCAGCGACAGCGTCAGCCCGCCGAGGCCAAACAGGACGAAGCACAATCCGGTCATCAGCATGCGCCATACCCGATTGAGGCGGGAAAGTAACCCACTCATTGGCGCGTCCATTGCCACAGCAGACGCTCGCCCGGCAGGGTAAACTGGCGCGCGTCGCGCAGGTAATGGCGCAGAAACTGGAGGCTTTGCGGCAGCGCGGGCTCTTCAGCCGTGCGGTTGGCGCGCGTTTCACAGCTGAGCGTTTCTCCGGCCTCAATCACCAGCGCCAGCGCGTAGGGCCAGACGGGCATCTGTGGCGGCAGCCCGGCGTGATAAAACGCCGGCAGCAGGCCGTCGAAATCCACCAGCAACACGCGGGAGTAGCCCGCATGCAACAGGCTCAGCACCTCGCATAAGCTCTGCTGGAAGGTATCCATACCGGCGGAAACCGATGAGGAGACGACAGGCTGGCGCGCGGCGATGGTGAGATTGCCGACCGCCGAGTTGTGTACCGACATGGCAAAATCAGTAGGGGACACGGGCTGTTCTGCCGCCAGGGCCTGGAGAATACGGAAATTGCGTTCCAGCTCCCCGTGACGGCTGGCGTAGACGACGGCCTCGATGCGGTGTTTGCGCAGCATCATCAGGCCAAGATCAACGGCCAGCCTGCTGCCTGAATTAAGGCGGCGGGCAGTCATCATGGGCAGATCGGTCAGTTTCGCCAGCGGTGCCGCGGGATCGATAGCGTCAAACCGGCGTGACCATGCCTGCCATGCTCCGGCATCGCTGAGTCCTGGCGCTCTTGCCTGCCAGTCGATAATGGTAAGTGTAAATTTCATCTACGCGCGTCCGCGATAAACCTGTTTCTGTGACTTTTTCTTCGCCAGCGCGATTTTCTGCGCACATCGTACAATGTTGTCGTCGCGCTGGCGAATAAACGTCACTTTTAACCATTTTCACCCGGTTATCCCGGCAAACGGCTTTTTGGCCGACCCGGCCCCAGCAGAATGGCGAGTTTACTGCCTCCTTTGGTGGTTTCCATCCAGATTTTACAGACGCTGGTGAGCGGTACGGAGAGCAACATGCCCACCGGTCCCAGGAGCCATCCCCAGATCAGTAATGATAAAAACACCACCATCGTCGACATGCCCAGGCGGTGGCCCATCATGCGCGGTTCGAGAATATTGCCCAGTACCATATGCACGACAAGGAACAGCGCCCCCACCAGCATGCACTCATAAAAACCGTTAAACAGGAACGCCTGGATCATCGGCGGGACGGCAGAAAGCACCGCGCCGATATTGGGCACGTAGTTCAGTAAAAACGCCAGCACGCCCCACATCAGCGCGAACTGCACGTCCAGCAGTACCAGCCCCAGCCAGACAATCACGCCGGTCCACAGGCTAAGCAGGGTTTTCAGCGCCAGATATTTGGACACGCCCTTCAGCGCGCGGTGCAAGCCGGCAATGTGGATCTGCGGATTGTTCAGGGCAAAACGCAGCTTATACGGCACGTGGCGCACTTCGAACAGCATAAACACCACCGTCATCACCAGCAGCAGAATGCTGGCCATCGCCCCGGAAAGCCCGGTCATTAACGTGGTGGCGTAGGTCATGACCTTCTCGGAATCCATCCGGCGCAGCATTCGCTCCGGTGAAATATGCAGATTAACGAACGGCATCATTCGCTGGAGATCGACCAGCTTGCGCGTCAGCTCTTTATTGTACTGCGGCAGCATAGTGGAAAATTCACTCAGCGAGGCGGCGAGCACGCCGAACAGCGCCGTCAGCACAATCAGCATTACGATAACCACAATGGTGATGGCGACCGGCCGGCTGATGCCCCGGCGTAAAAACCATGTCACCAGCGGGTTGAGGACGATGGCGAAAAACAGCGCCAGCAGAAGCTGAACAATAATATCCGCTGCCGCGTGGATACCCGCAAGGATAACCACCAGGCAGGCGAGTTTGAGTAAAATATGAAGTCCGGCTTTATCGGGCGGGCTGGCAGTCATAAGAATTCCTTTTTCCGGGGGGCTCGTTAATTGTAGTGCGCCGGAAGTGCTTCGTCTGGAGCGTTAGTCTGAAAGTCGTGGCAAAAAAATGGCCCCCGGCGCAAGCGACGGAGGCCACGGTATCCCGATGAACGATTACTGGATCACGAGGGTGTTAATGATGTTTTCAGCGGCGCTCTGCGCTTTCTGCTGATTGTCTGCCGGCAGGGTGATCTGCATGGTCAGCAGTTTGTTATCTACCTTGCCGAGCACCACGGAGGAGTACGCGGTCTGGCCTTTGGCGGAGATGATGCTGTCCAGCTGTTGCAGCGTGTGGCCTTTCAGTTCAATCGACTTGTTGGTGACCACCTGAAGCTGCGGGTCGCGGCTGCGCTGCTGGTCTTCCAGACGTTTGGCCAGCACGCCCAGATCTTCGCTGGTATCGTCACCGACAATCACAATGACCGCTTTTTGGCCGGTGGCATCGGAATAGACGTGCATGTTGTTCGCCTGGGTGCCCAGCTTACCGCTCTGATCGGTCATATCCGCGGGCAGCGAGAAACTGAGTTTGCCATCCATCAGGCTCACCGGCTGACCGGTGGCGTTGCTTTCTGCTGACGCGCCCTGAGCAGGCGTTTTGGTGTCGCTGTTATCACAGGCTGCAAGGCCAACAACCAGCAGGCCAATCCCGACATATTTAACCAGATTGCGCATTGACTTCTTCCTTTCGATAAACGGCCATAGCGGCTCATTCGTTCATCTTATCACAACTGATAAAGCGAACCCTTAACCTGCCTGTAATGCGGCGATTTCAGATTTATCTGCCAGCCTTTTCAGCAGCATATTCAACAGCACGCCGTACATCGGCAGGAAGAAAACCAGGCTGATAAGCACCTTAAAGGCGTAGTCCACGAGGGCGATTTCCATCCAGTGTTCTGCCATGAAGGCGTCCGGGCTGCGCCAGAAGGCAATGAAGAAGAAGGCCAGCGTATCACTCACGTTACCGAACAGCGTCGACGCCGTCGGTGCCATCCACCAGCGATGGTTCTGACGCAGGCGGTTAAAGACGTGAACATCGAGGATCTGCCCCAGGGCATAGGCCATAAAGCTGGCGGCGGCAATACGCGCGACGAACAGGTTGAAATGCGTTAGCGCTTCAACGCCCTGCCAGCTACCCATGTAAAACAGGGAGGAGATGGCGTAAGAAACGAACAGCGCCGGGATCATCACCGCAAAAATAATCCGCCGCGCCAGCGGTGCGCCAAAGATACGCACGGTTAAATCGGTCGCGAGGAAAATAAACGGAAAACTGAACGCGCCCCAGGTGGTATGGAAACCAAAAATGGAGATAGGGAGCTGTACCAGATAGTTACTGGAGATGATCACCAGCAGATGAAATAGCGAAAGCCAGAACAACGCTTTGACGCGCTGCGATTGTGTAAAGGAGTTCATATTGTACCTTTTTGATTAATATTTGGGGTGAGGGAACCCAATAAAGCCGCCGCATGATACTGCTTTAACCGCACTTTGCAATGGCTAATTTTCACGCAATCGTTAACCTGGTTTGCATTGACGATAGCGGGGCGTAAACTACAGCCGTTTTTACCTGAACGAGAAGAAAATGACCGATCTGTTTTCCAGCCCAGACCACACGCTTGACGCCCAGGGCCTCCGTTGCCCGGAGCCGGTAATGATGGTGCGTAAAACCGTACGTAACATGCAGAGCGGCGAAACGCTGCTGATCGTCGCTGACGATCCGGCCACCACCCGTGATATCCCCGGCTTTTGTACCTTTATGGAACACGAACTGGTGGCGCAGCAAACGGAAACCCTGCCGTACCGGTATTTGATTCGTAAGGGGTAGGTGCGGCCTGATGCCCGGCGGCGCTTCGCTTGCACGGGCCTACGGGTGTAGTAGGTCGGGTAAGGCGCAGCCGCCACCCGACAAGCACCCATCACAATTTCGAACCATCGTTTCAAAATTTCGCGCTTTTGTGAGGCGCTTCACCCTCCCTTTTCCAGCCGTAGTCTAATTTTTAAACGTCAAAAACTAAAACACCGTTTTAACGCTTATCTCACTACCCTGGAGTTGACTGAATGAAAACGACCCTCAAGCCGTTACTGGCC
Organism: Enterobacter cloacae complex sp. I2; assembly: GCF_014896205.1. NCBI lineage: Bacteria > Pseudomonadati > Pseudomonadota > Gammaproteobacteria > Enterobacterales > Enterobacteriaceae > Enterobacter > Enterobacter cloacae complex sp. I2. The sequence continues at coordinate 137,036 of NZ_JADBRA010000007.1, read as the reverse complement.
GCTCTGTGCCTGTCTGCTTTTGCCTGCACCGTTTCCGCGCAAACCATTAAAGCCGCCGATGTGCATCCTGAAGGCTACCCGAACGTGGTGGCGGTTCAGCAGATGGGTGAAAAACTCAAACAACAAACCGACGGCAAGCTGGAGATTAAGGTCTTTCCCGGCGGCGTGCTGGGGGATGAAAAGCAGATGATTGAGCAGGCGCAGATGGGGGCGATTGATATGATCCGCGTCTCCATGGCGCCGGTTGCCGCCATCCTGCCGGATATCGAAGTGTTTACGCTGCCCTACGTGTTCCGTGATGAGGACCACATGCACAAGGTGATCGACGGGGATATCGGCAAGCAGATCGGCGACAAGCTCACCGCCAACCCGAAATCGCGTCTGGTGTTCCTCGGCTGGATGGACTCCGGCACCCGCAACCTGATCACCAAAGAGCCGATCGTCAAGCCGGACGATCTGAAAGGGAAGAAAATCCGCGTGCAGGGTAGCCCGGTGGCGCTGGCCACGCTGAAAGCGATGGGGGCGAACGCAATCGCGATGGGCGTCAGCGAGGTGTACAGCGGCATGCAGACCGGGGTGATTGACGGTGCGGAGAACAACCCGCCAACCTTTGTCGCCCACAACTACATGCCGGTTGCGAAAAACTACACGCTGAGCGGCCACTTCATCACCCCGGAAATGCTGCTCTACTCCAAAGTGAAATGGGACAAGCTGAGCGCTGACGAGCAGCAGAAGATCCTGACACTGGCCCGTGAAGCGCAGTTAGAGCAGCGCAAGCTGTGGAATGCCTATAACGACCAGGCGCTGGCGAAAATGAAGGCCGGCGGCGTGCAGTTCCACGATATTGATAAAACGGTGTTTATCAAGGCGACAGAGCCGGTGCGCGCGCAGTATGGCGACAAGCATCAGGATCTGATGAAAGCCATCGCCGACGTTCAGTGATCCGGAGTACGTATGTCCGAACTCTACCTGAAGTGGATGGACCGTCTGTACCTGCTCGCCATGGCGGTGGCGGGTGTCTCGCTGCTGGTGATGACGATTGTTATCCCCATCGGCATCTTCTCACGCTACGTGCTCAACCGCGGCGAATCCTGGCCGGAGCCCGTCGCCATTATCTGCATGGTGACGTTTACCTTTATCGGCGCGGCGGTGAGCTACCGCGCCGGATCGCATATTGCGGTCAACATGCTCACCGACCGTCTGCCCGTATCGCTGCAAAGGCTGTGCGCGCGGACGGTGGACCTGCTGATGCTGCTGATCTCTGGCCTGATGTGCTGGTACAGCTACTGGCTGTGCGTCGAGCTGTGGGAGCAGCCGGTGGCGGAGTTTCCGCTCCTGACCTCCGGCGAGAGCTATCTGCCGCTGCCTGTCGGATCGGCGATTTTGATCCTGTTTGTGCTTGAACGCCTGCTGTTTGGCTCGCAGGAAAACCGTCCGGTCGTGCTGATCGGCAACCACAGTTAAGGGGTGAACAATGGATGCTTTTATTTTGTTATTCACCCTCGCCATTTTGCTGGCGCTGGGGATGCCGGTGGCCTTCGCCGTGGGCCTGAGCGCCGTCGCGGGCGCGCTGTGGATTGACCTGCCGCTGGAGGCGCTGATGATCCAGATCACCAGCGGGGTGAACAAATTCACGCTGCTGGCGATCCCGTTCTTCATCCTTGCCGGGGCGATCATGGCGGAAGGGGGCATTGCCCGACGGCTGGTTAACTTCGCGTACGTCTTTGTCGGCTTTATTCGCGGCGGGCTGTCGCTGGTGAACATCGTGGCTTCAACGTTCTTCGGCGCGATTTCCGGCTCGTCGGTGGCGGATACGGCGTCCATCGGCAGCGTGATGATCCCGGAGATGGAGAAGAAGGGCTACCCGCGCGAATACGCGGCGGCGGTCACGGCCAGCGGGTCGGTACAGGCGATTTTAATCCCGCCCAGCCACAACTCGGTGATTTACTCCCTGGCGGCGGGGGGCACGGTCTCTATCGCCACGCTGTTTATCGCGGGCGTATTGCCGGGCCTGCTGCTGGGCGTGAGCCTGATGGTGCTCTGTCTGTGCTTCGCCCGTAAGCGCGGCTACCCGAAGGGGGACAAAATCCCGTTCAGGCAGGCGCTGAAAATCATGCTCGATGCCCTGTGGGGGCTGATGACGGTGGTGATTATCCTCGGCGGGATCTTGTCCGGGATTTTTACCGCCACCGAATCTGCCGCCGTGGCCTGCCTGTGGGCGTTTTTCGTCACCATGTTTATCTACCGCGACTACAAATGGAGCGAACTGCCGAAGCTGATGTGCCGCACGGTGAAAACCGTCACCATCGTGATGATTTTAATCGGCTTTGCCGCGGCGTTTGGCGCGGTAATGACCTACATGCAGCTGCCGATGCGCATCACCGAGTTCTTCACGTCGCTGTCCGATAACAAGTACGTGATCCTGATGTATCTCAACGTCATGCTGCTGCTGATTGGCACGCTGATGGACATGGCGCCGATCATTCTGATCCTGACGCCGGTGCTGCTGCCGGTGACCAACGCGCTGGGGATCGACCCGGTGCACTTCGGGATGATCATGATGGTTAACCTGGGGATCGGGCTGATCACCCCGCCGGTTGGGTCGGTGCTTTTTGTGGCGAGCGCGGTGAGCAAGCAGAAGATTGAAACCGTGGTGCGGGCGATGCTGCCGTTCTACGGCATCCTGCTGGTGGTGCTGGGGATGGTGACGTATATCCCGGCGATATCATTGTGGCTGCCGAGGATGTTAGGGATGCAGTAGCGCCGTTTTTTGCCGGGTGGCGGCTGCGCCTTACCCGGCCTACGGTTCAGAGCCGTTGTAGGCCCGGTAAGGCGCAGCCGCCACCGGGCGTTTTTAGTGGCGTCGTAATAACCTCAATGCGTTCGCCGTGACCAGCACCGTCGCTCCGGTATCCGCCAGCACCGCCAGCCACAGTCCGGTCATGCCGAGCAGCGTCGTGACCAGAAAAATGCCCTTCAGCCCCAGCGCAATGCCGATGTTCTGGCGAATGTTGGTCCGCGTCGCCCGCGCAAGATCTATCATCTGCGCCAGCCCGGTCAGGCGGTTGTGCGTTAGCGCCGCGTCGGCGGTCTCCAGCGCCACGTCGGTGCCGCTGCCCATGGCAATGCCAATGGTTGAGGCTTTCATCGCCGGGGCATCGTTTATCCCGTCACCGACCATCGCCAGCGGGGCGTGGCTGTTCAGTTCAGTTACCGCGCTGACCTTGTCCGCAGGCAGTAATCCGGCCTTAAACGCCAGCCCCAGCTCGTCGGCAATTGCGGCCGCCGCGCGCGGGTTATCGCCGGTCAGGATCACGCCCTGCACGCCCAGCCTGTGCAGCGCCTCGACGGCGTCTCTCGCATCGTCACGCAGGGTGTCGCGCAGGGCCAGCATGCCCATCGGTACGCCGTCCTGCATCACGGTAACGACCGTCTGACCGGCCTGCTCCAGCGCCTCAACCTGTGGCGTAGAGCGCGTACCCGCCGCGACAATCAGCACTTTTTTGTCCTCGACCACGGCTTCAATCCCTGAACCGACCAGCGCTCGTTGAGCGGTTGCTGAAGGAATAGCCAGCCCGCGCGCCTGCGCTTCCCGCACGATCGCCTGCGCAAGCGGGTGGGTGGAGCCCTGCTCCACGGCGGCGGCCAGAGTAAGCAGTTCATTTTCGCTGATGTCCTGCGGATACACCCCGGTCACCTGCGGTTTGCCGACGGTCAGCGTACCGGTTTTATCGAAGGCGATGTGCTGGATCTGGCTCAGCTGTTCCAGCGCCGCGCCGCCCTTAATCAGCGCCCCGCGGCGTGCCGCCGCTGCCAGCCCGGAGGTAATCGCCGCCGGGGTGGAAATCACCAGTGCGCACGGGCAGCCGATCAGCAGCAGGGTCAGCCCTTTATAAATCCAGCCCTCCCACGGCGCGCCGAAGAACAGCGGTGGAACGACGGTGACCAGCAGCGCCACCAGCATGATGGCGGGCGTGTAAATCCGGCTGAAGCGGTCAATAAAGCGTTCGACCGGCGCGCGGCGCTCCTCGGCTTCTTCAATCAGCTTCAGGATGCGGTCAATGGCGCTGTCGCCCGGTTCAGAAAGCACCGTAAGCTGCACCAGACGGTCAACGCTGGTGGCTCCGGCAGGGACTTTTTCACCCGCCGCACGCTCTACAGGAATGGATTCCCCGGTCAGGGCGCTTTCGTCAAAGCTCGCGGTGGCGGTAACGAGCGCCCCATCGGCCGGCAGACGTCCACCTGCGGGCACTTCAATCACGTCGCCCGGGCGCAGGGCGTTAATGGCGACCGTTTCACGAGTACCGTCTATCATGCGTGTGGCGGTTTCTGGCTTCAGCGCCATCAGCGCGCTCACCCCCTTACGCGCCCGACTCGCCGCCCAGCCTTCAAGGCGTTCGCCGATTAAGAACAGCAGCAGCACCATCGCCGCTTCCGCCGTCGCGCCAATGAACAGCGCGCCGATGGCCGCCACGCTCATCAGCGTTTCGATGGCAAACCAGCTTCCGCTCCGCATCAGGCGTAGCGCCTGTCGGGCAATGGGGAACAGGCCGACCAGCGTGGTGGCGATAAACGCCAGGTTGCCGAACGGGTGGTTAACCTGTTCCAGCCCCCAGCTCAGGGCCATCATGAAGATGAGGGTAATGAGCGGCAGGTTTTCTTTCAGGGGAGAGGTTTTTTCGGCAGGCGCCGTTTCGCTGCGCAGGGTATAGCCCGCCTTGCTGACGGCGGCTTCAACCTGCTTGCTGACGTCTTTTTCGGCGCTGACCAGCAGCTTTTCGGTGGCAAACAGGACCTGAACGTGGTTCACGCCCGCTACCTGCTTCACCGCGTTTTCTACCTTGCGGGCGCAGGCCGCGCAGTCCATACCGTTGACTACCCAGCTGTAGCGGTTGCCGCTTTCAGGAAGCGTTTGGATTGGTGTTTCGCACGTTTCTTCGCAGCAGCAGTCGTCTTTTGCCGGAACCGGGCTGAGCTTAAGTGCCGAGAACTGTGGAACTTTTTTAGGTGTTTCTGGAGTCGACATGGCAGTCTCCGGTAATGATAATTTTCTCATTAACCGCAGCATACACTCTGGAGTCGACTCCAGAGTCAAGCGTTATTTAGATATACAGCGAACGCACAATCAGGAAGTGCCCGGCGAAGTAACAGGCGGCGGAAATCGCATTATCCGCGCGGAAGCGGCGGCGATAGTGGCTACCCAGCCAGACGATATTGCCGAGCAGCAGCAGCGCGGCCCCGAAGAAGGCAGACATTGCCTGTGAGGTTGGGCGGAAGAACCACAGCTCACCGGCCAGCCACACCATCACCAGCGTCATGGCGATAAAGGTACACACCGGCAGACGCATCTCCTCCAGACGCGACCAGATCACCGCGATCAGCAGGGCGCCAATCACCAGCAGCACCAGCGGCAGCGGCCAGAAGATGGAGAGCGTCATCTGGCTGGCAAAATAGATGGTGTAAAGCAGATGCGACAGGAAGAACGCCCCTACGGCGTACAGCAGGCGCTGGCGCGGCAGCAGGGTTAAGGCATCGCCAATCAGGGAGGCACACAGCCCGGCGAGGACCAGATAGCTGATGGCATTGAACATGGGGGCCTGCCAGGCAAGCAACAGCAGGAGCAATAGCGTGACGGGTTTAAACAACCAGCGCTGCCAGGCTGGGCCACGGTAGGACGCATCGACATAAAGCCATGCGGAAAAACAGACAGCGATAAATGACCAAAGCATATTAACTCCCTGTAACTGTTGAGGCTGAATAATCAGTTTCTGATCCAGTGTAGTGACGCGAGCGGGCGTTTGGCAATGCCGGGGCAGGCGAGGTATCCTGAATTCCGCATAATCTGATGGGATTTTTCAATGAGCAAGATGCCGCTGTTTTTCATCATCGTGGTGGCGATCATCGTCATTGCCGCCTCGTTTCGCTTCGTGCAGCAGCGCCGTGAGAAGGCCGACAACGATGCCGCACCGCTGTTGCACAAGCGCGTGGTGGTGGCGAACAAACGCGAGAAACCGCTTAACGACCGCCGCTCTCGCCAGCAGCAGGTGACGCCTGCGGGGACAACGATGCGCTATGAAGCAAGCTTTAAGCCGGAAACCGGCGGGCTGGAGATGACCTTCCGCCTGGAGGCGCAGCAGTATCACCAGCTGACGGTGGGAGAGAAAGGTACGTTGAGCTACAAAGGGTCGCGGTTTGAAGGGTTTGAACCGGAGCTGTGACGCCGGGCGGCACTGCGTTTGCCCGGCCTACGGGGTTTTGTAGGCCCGGATCGCTGCGCGCCACCGGGCATAAGGCCATATCTTACTTCTTCACCTGCGCCTTAAACTTCTTCATCCACACCAGCAGCTCAAACACGCCGAAAATAAACACCCGTAGCTGCTGCCAGCCGGTCATCGGTGGGCCATCTTTCGGCAGACCGTTTTTCAGCATCACCATCTGAAGGGCATGCATGAACGCGGTAAAAATCAGCGCCACGTTAACAAAGATATTCAGCGGGCGCGGGAATGGGTGCACCAGATTCAAAATCAAAAATGCCCAGACGCCCAGCATCAGCAAGCGCCCTACGTTAATCAGTACTGGCATCGGATCCTCCTTGTGCCTGACGGTGATACAGACGATAAGCCACCTGACCGGCGACCTTTTCGCGGTGCAGATCCCAGTGAACGGGAACGGGCGGCAGGCCATTTTCCACTTCGCTTTCAACGTAAATCAGCGCGTCGTCTGCCAGCCAGCCATTTTTTTCCAGCAACGATAACGTCTCTTCCAGCAGCCCTTTACGGAACGGCGGATCGACAAACACCACGTTGAACGGCGTCCCCTTTTGCGCAAGGAAGCTCAGCGTGTTGGTGTTCACTACCTTCGCGTTGGTTGCCTTCAGCGTAGCCAAATTTTGCTGCAACGTCTGCGCAACGCCGCGTTCCATCTCCAGCAGCGTGGCGCTGGCGGCATAGCGAGACAGCGCTTCCAGCCCCAGTGCGCCGCTTCCGGCGAAGCAGTCCAGGCAGTTGGCGTCTACCATTGACGGGGCAAGCCAGTTAAACAGCGTCTCGCGTACGCGGTCCGTGGTAGGGCGTAAACCGGGGCTGTCCGGCACCGGTAATTTCCGGCCTCGCCACTGACCGCCGATAATTCGAATTTGACCGGCCGGGGCGCGGGTGGGTTTCTTCATCTCAGGAAAGCTCTGTTAACAATGCCCTGCGATTGCGGGCGGTGATGTCAATTAAGTAAAGTGTTAGACTATTTCATCATTTTTTTAGCTTCCCTGTATATAGCGCCGCGAGGAGTGTAGTCGCAGATGGCAAAACAAAAAAAACGTGGCTTCTTTTCCTGGTTGGGTTTCGGTGAAAAAGAGCAAGAAACAGAACAGAAAACCGAAGAACAACAGGTTGTAGAAGAGCAGTCACAGCCTGAAACGCCTGTCGAAACCGCTGCGATTGTCGAAGCGGAAGAACCAGCACACAGCAAAGAAGAGATTGAATCCTTTGCTGAAGAGGTGGTCGAGGTTACTGAACAGGTTCAGGAGAGCGAAAAACCAGAGCCGGTTATGGTAGAAACCCTTACCGAAGCGCCGCAGGCCGCTATCGAACACGAAGCGCTGCCGCTGCCGGAAGAGGTGAACACCGAAGAGGTTTCTGCCGAAGAGTGGCAGGCCGAAGCGGAAACCGTTGAAATTGTTGAGGCGGTGGAAGAAGAGGCGGCCCTTGAGCCTGAACTGACCGACGAAGAGCTGGAAGCCCAGGCGCTGGCGGCGGAAGCCGCTGAAGAAGCGGTCATTGTTGTGCCGGTAGAAGAGCAGGCCGAAGACGAGATCGTTCAGGAGCAGGAAAAACCAACCAAAGAAGGTTTCTTCGCGCGCCTGAAGCGCAGCCTGTTAAAAACCAAAGAAAACTTAGGTTCCGGATTTATCAGTCTGTTCCGCGGCAAAAAAATCGACGACGATCTGTTTGAGGAGCTGGAAGAACAGCTGCTGATCGCGGACGTGGGCGTGGAAACCACCCGGAAGATCATCACCAACCTGACCGAAGGGGCGAGCCGCAAGCAGCTGCGTGACGCCGAGGCGCTGTACGGCCTGCTGAAAGACGAGATGGGCGAAATTCTCGCAAAAGTTGACGAACCGCTTAATATTGAAGGCAAAATGCCCTTTGTTATTCTGATGGTTGGCGTCAACGGCGTGGGTAAAACCACCACCATCGGCAAGCTGGCGCGCCAGTTTGAGCAGCAGGGCAAATCGGTGATGCTGGCGGCGGGCGATACCTTCCGTGCGGCAGCGGTGGAGCAGCTCCAGGTGTGGGGCCAGCGCAACAACATTCCGGTGATTGCCCAGCACACCGGCGCGGATTCTGCGTCCGTGATTTTCGATGCCATCCAGGCGGCGAAGTCGCGTAACGTGGACGTGCTGATTGCGGATACCGCAGGGCGTTTGCAGAACAAATCGCACCTGATGGAAGAACTGAAGAAAATCGTTCGCGTCATGAAGAAGCTGGACGAAGAGGCACCGCATGAAATTATGCTGACTATCGACGCCAGCACCGGACAGAACGCCATTAGCCAGGCGAAGCTGTTCCATGAAGCGGTAGGACTGACCGGGATCACGCTGACCAAGCTGGACGGTACCGCGAAAGGCGGGGTGATCTTCTCCGTGGCCGACCAGTTCGGCATTCCTATCCGTTACATCGGTGTGGGCGAGCGTATTGAGGATTTACGTCCGTTTAAAGCGGACGACTTTATTGAGGCACTTTTTGCCCGAGAGGACTAACAATGATTCGCTTTGAACACGTCAGCAAGGCCTATCTCGGTGGGAGACAAGCGCTACAGGGGGTAACATTTCACCTCCAGCCAGGCGAGATGGCATTCCTGACCGGCCATTCCGGCGCGGGGAAAAGTACCCTGCTCAAGCTGATCTGTGGGATCGAGCGGCCAAGCGCCGGGAAAATCTGGTTCAGCGGCCATGACATTAGCCGTCTTAAGAACCGTGAAGTGCCGTTTCTGCGTCGTCAGATCGGTATGATTTTCCAGGATCACCACCTGCTGATGGATCGCACGGTTTTCGATAACGTCGCGATCCCGCTGATTATTGCCGGCGCCAGTTACGATGATATCCGCCGTCGCGTCTCCGCGGCGCTGGATAAGGTCGGGCTGCTGGACAAAGCGAAGAACTTCCCTATCCAGCTGTCCGGCGGTGAGCAGCAGCGCGTGGGCATTGCCCGTGCGGTGGTGAACAAGCCAGCCGTTTTGCTGGCGGATGAACCGACCGGTAACCTGGACGATGCCCTCTCCGAAGGCATCCTGCGTCTGTTTGAGGAATTTAACCGCGTGGGGGTAACGGTACTGATGGCGACGCACGATATGGGGCTGATCTCCCGCCGTTCGTACCGCATGCTGACCCTGAGCGACGGGCATTTGCACGGAGGCCACGGTGAATAAGCGTGATGCAATGAACCAGATTCGGCAGTTCAGCAATCGGTTTGACCGTTTCCGCAAGCCTCAGGGCGGCGGGGACGGCAATCGCCATGCGCCTAAGCGTGCCAAAGCGACACCGAAGCCGAACTCCCGCAAAACCAACGTCTTTAACGAACAGGTGCGCTACGCCTTCCAGGGCGCGTTGCAGGATCTGAAAAGCAAACCGCTGGCGACGTTCCTGACGGTGATGGTGATTGCCATCTCCCTGACGCTGCCGAGTGTCTGCTACATGGTTTACAAAAACGTTAACCAGGCGGCGTCACAGTATTATCCGTCGCCGCAGATCACCGTTTATCTGGATAAAGCGCTCGACGATAACGCGGCGGCGCAGGTGGTCGGGCAGATTCAGGCCGAACAGGGCGTGGAGAAGGTGAACTATCTCTCCCGCGATGAAGCGCTGGGCGAGTTCCGCAACTGGTCCGGGTTCGGCGGGGCGCTGGATATGCTCGAAGAGAACCCGCTGCCTGCGGTGGCGGTGGTGATCCCGAAGCTGGATTTCCAGGGCACGGATTCGCTCAACACCCTGCGCGACCGCATTACCCGCATCAACGGGATTGATGAAGTGCGCATGGACGACAGCTGGTTTGCCCGTCTTGCCGCCCTGACCGGGCTGGTAGGACGCGTGTCGGCGATGATTGGCGTGCTGATGGTGGCGGCGGTCTTCCTCGTCATCGGTAACAGCGTTCGCCTGAGCATCTTCGCCCGTCGCGATACCATCAACGTGCAGAAGCTTATTGGTGCAACGGACGGTTTCATCCTGCGTCCGTTCCTTTACGGTGGCGCGCTGCTCGGTTTTTCCGGCGCATTTCTTTCACTAATATTGTCAGAAATTTTGGTGATGCGGCTTTCGTCTGCCGTCACCGACGTGGCGCAGGTTTTCGGAACGAAGTTTGATATCAGTGGCTTAGGCTTCGATGAGTGCCTGCTTTTGCTGCTGGTCTGCTCCATGATCGGCTGGATAGCGGCATGGCTGGCAACGGTTCAACATTTACGCCACTTTACTCCCGACTAATAAAAGCGTGATATAATCTTTCCCTGCACCGAGATGTTCGCTTGCAGGGAAAGCGTCCCTGTCGTCTCTTCCCCTGTAATCATCTTCATGTCACATTTTGTGCGTAATTTATTCACGGTTGCACCTGGAACTTGTGGATAAAATCACTGTCTGATAAAAGAGTGAATGCTAATCTCGTTGCTCAAACGCTTTGGCATGGTTGTTGCCTGACGGGGACAACCTGGACCAGAAGAAACATTGAGAGGAATGAATGACCAAAGAAATGCAAACTTTAGCTTTAGCCCCTGTTGGTAACCTGGAATCTTACATCCGGGCTGCGAACACCTGGCCGATGTTAACGGCTGAGGAAGAAAAGGAGCTTGCTGAAAAGCTGCATTACCAGGGCGATCTGGAAGCAGCTAAAACGCTGATCCTGTCTCACCTGCGCTTTGTTGTTCACGTTGCTCGTAATTACGCGGGCTACGGCCTGCCGCAGGCGGACTTGATTCAGGAAGGTAACATTGGCCTGATGAAAGCGGTGCGTCGCTTTAACCCGGAAGTGGGTGTGCGACTGGTCTCCTTCGCCGTGCACTGGATCAAAGCGGAAATTCACGAATACGTTCTGCGTAACTGGCGTATTGTGAAGGTCGCCACGACGAAAGCGCAGCGCAAACTGTTCTTCAACCTGCGTAAAACCAAGCAGCGTCTGGGCTGGTTCAATCAGGATGAAGTGGAAATGGTCGCGCGCGAGCTGGGCGTTTCCAGCAAAGACGTCCGCGAGATGGAATCCCGTATGGCCGCGCAGGACATGACGTTTGATATGTCTGCCGACGACGATGCGTCCGACAGCCAGCCGATGGCCCCGGTCCTGTATCTTCAGGATAAAACCTCTAACTTTGCTGATGGCATTGAAGAGGATAACTGGGAAGACCAGGCGGCAAACAAGCTGACCTTCGCGATGGAAGGCCTCGACGAGCGTAGCCAGGATATCATCCGTGCCCGCTGGCTGGACGAAGATAACAAGTCCACCTTGCAGGAGCTGGCCGACCGCTACGGCGTCTCCGCTGAACGTGTGCGTCAGCTTGAGAAGAACGCCATGAAAAAACTTCGCGCCGCTATCGAAGCGTAATTTTCGCGAAGTACACCTTTAGCCGAAATAGTTCAGGCTGCGGGAAGGCGGCAAACGAGTGAATCCCGATGAGCTTACATCAGTAAGTGATTCGGGTGAACGAGAGCAGCCAACGCACCTGCGGCTTGAAATATGAAGGATAAAAACCCTCGAATGCAAATTCGGGGGTTCTGTTTTTTTAGCACCCGCTCTGGCGAATTTCTCCCCCCTGGCAAACACTTACTGATGCGCTAAGCAGGCGACATTCTCAGGGGGTCAGGGTGAAAAATAACGAACTGAATGACCGACGTATGCAGGCAACGCCGCGCGGTATCGGCGTCATGTGTCACTTCTATGCCGATAAAGCCGAAAACGCCACGGTGTGGGACGTGGAAGGTAACGAGTATATTGATTTTGCCGCCGGGATCGCCGTGCTGAATACCGGCCATCGCCATCCAAAAGTTATCGCTGCCATCGAAAAACAGCTTCACGCCTTTACCCATACCGCTTATCAAATCGTCCCCTACGAAGGCTATGTGGCGCTTGCCGAGCGCATCAACCAGCGCATGCCGATAGAGGGGCCGGCCAAAACCGCCTTTTTCTCAACCGGTGCAGAAGCGGTCGAAAACGCGGTGAAAATTGCCCGTGCGTACACCAGACGCCCCGGCCTCATCACCTTCGGCGGCGCGTTCCATGGTCGTACCTTTATGACCATGGCGCTGACCGGCAAAGTGGCGCCCTATAAGCTCGGCTTCGGCCCGTTCCCCGGCTCGGTATACCACGCGCAATTCCCCAACGACCTGCACGGGGTCAGTACCGCCGAAGCGCTAAAAAGCCTGGAGCGCATTTTCAAAGCCGACATCGCGCCCGATCAGGTGGCGGCCATCATTATTGAACCGGTTCAGGGGGAAGGCGGGTTCAACGTCGCGCCCGCTGATTTTATGCAGGCGCTGCGTGCCCTGTGCGACACGCACGGTATTTTGCTGATTGCCGATGAAGTACAAACCGGCTTCGCCCGCACCGGCAAGCTGTTCTCCATGGAAAACCACTGCGTAAAGCCGGACCTGATCACCATGGCGAAAAGCCTGGCGGGCGGAATGCCGCTCTCTGCGGTCTCAGGGCGGGCGGAGGTGATGGACGCCCCCGCGCCGGGCGGGCTGGGCGGCACCTACGCGGGCAACCCGCTGGCGATCGCCGCGGCCCATGCGGTGCTGGACGTGATTGACGAAGACAACCTCTGCACGCGCGCGTCTCATCTCGGCCATCATCTGGTCGAGGTGCTGAACAAAGCGAAGGATAGCTGTCCGTATATCGCCGATATCCGCGCGCAGGGCTCAATGGTGGCAGTGGAATTTACCGATCCGCAAACCGGGCAGCCGTCGCCGGAATTTACCCGCCAGGTTCAGGAGCGCGCGCTGACGGAAGGGCTGCTGCTCCTGAGCTGCGGCGTTTACGGCAACGTGATCCGTTTTCTCTATCCGCTCACCATCCCCGAAGCACAGTTCCGTAAAGCGCTGGATATAATTTCCGCCTCGCTGACACGATAAAGCCAAATGCCCGGCTGAAATAACGGTCGGGCCTATCATATTTTCATTTCAAATTAGCTATTCCAAAATCATAAAAATGGGGTATGTTTTAGCAGAGTATGCTGAAAAAGCGCGAGCAGCAGGCCTATAAATGAAATAAAGCGCTACACAACAACATCACAACAATCGTTATAACCATAATAATGGGGAATCTCAGGATGAATATGAAGGGTAAAGCGTTACTGGCAGGATGTATCGCGTTGGCATTCAGCACCATGGCGCAGGCCGATATTAAAGTGGCCGTGGTGGGCGCGATGTCCGGTCCGGTAGCACAGTACGGCGACCAGGAATTTACGGGCGCAGAACAGGCGGTTGCAGACATTAATGCTAAGGGCGGTATCAAAGGCGAAAAGCTGCAAATCGTAAAATATGACGATGCCTGTGACCCGAAACAGGCGGTCGCGGTGGCGAACAAAGTAGTGAACGACGGCATCAAATACGTTATCGGTCACCTGTGCTCCTCCTCCACGCAGCCTGCGTCTGATATCTACGAAGACGAAGGCATTCTGATGATCACCCCGGCAGCAACGGCACCCGAGCTGACCGCGCGCGGCTATAAGCTGATCCTGCGCACCACCGGTCTGGACTCCGATCAGGGCCCAACCGCCGCGAAATACATCGTGGAAAAAGTGAAGCCGCAGCGCATCGCGATTGTTCATGATAAACAGCAGTACGGTGAAGGCCTGGCGCGCGCGGTGCAGGACAACCTGAAAAAAGCGAACGCCAACGTGGTGTTCTTTGACGGTATCACCGCCGGTGAGAAAGACTTCTCTACCCTGGTGGCGCGTCTGAAGAAAGAGAATATCGACTTCGTTTACTACGGCGGCTATCACCCGGAAATGGGGCAGATCCTGCGTCAGGCGCGTGCGGCGGGTCTGAAGACTCAGTTCATGGGGCCAGAAGGCGTGGCGAACGTTTCCCTGTCTAACATCGCGGGTGAATCTGCCGAAGGCCTGCTGGTGACCAAGCCGAAGAACTACGACCAGGTTCCTGCGAACAAACCAGTGGTGGATGCCATCAAGGCGAAGAAACAGGATCCAAGCGGTGCGTTCGTGTGGACCACCTACGCAGCGTTGCAGTCTCTGCAAGCGGGCCTGAACCAGTCAGCCGATCCGGCGGAGATTGCCACCTGGCTGAAAGCGAATTCGGTAGAAACCGTGATGGGGCCGCTCTCATGGGATGAGAAGGGCGACCTGAAGGGCTTCGAGTTCGGCGTGTTTGACTGGCATGCTAACGGTACTGCCACCGACGCAAAATAATTTTCCTGCGGCGGGCGGGATTTACCGCTCGCCGTCTCTCCTCTCCTCGCTTTTTTCTTTCCCGCCTCCGGTTTTGTTTACTATCACTACAATATTATTTAGCGCCATCGCACTATGCTTTTGCCTGATGATTAAGAACAATCGGGCAAACCAGAAGGTGATATTGATCAAACAACATGTTTCAGGGCTTTTACTACCGCCTCGTCTGTGCTTTTCTTATGCACTTTTAGCGTAACCCAACGAATTCACTACATTTATTGTGGTTATTGCAGAGCAAAAAGGGGTGATGGAATTTTTATATCGGAATATTGCATATACATAAAATTAACATCTGTAACATTTGAGAGGGTCGATATTAACAACTTTTTGCTAATTTAGTGATTGCCATTTTACATACTAATAGGTACAAAAATGAAAACCAAAGACGCACTGATTAAAACCATGCAGGAACTTTTATGGACCCGTGGTTACTCCAACACTAGCCCGAAAGAGATACAACAGGTTTCTGGCGTTGGGCAAGGAAGCATGTATCACCACTTCAAAGGCAAGGCGGATCTGGCCCGACAGACGATCCTGCTTAACGCCGAGGAGCTACAAAAAGAGATTTCCACCATTTTGCATGCTGAGAAAAATGCACGTGAGCGAATTAAGGACTATCTGCTGCGTGAACGTGAAGTACTGGCTGGGTGCAGGATGGGCGGATTAGCGCAGGATAGCGAAGTGATTCGCGACGACACGCTACGTGAACCCATTGCGAACAATTTTGAATGGCTGATCGGCGAGCTGGAAAAAGTGCTGGAAGAGGGAAAAACCTCCGGTGAATTTTCTGCCGATCTGGATGTAAAACAAACGGCATTAACGCTCATTTCAGTCATGCAGGGGGCGTTTGTTATCGCCAGGGCAACCCAGTCCGAAGCGTATTACAAACAAGCTATTGCTGGAGTGATCGCAATGCTCAAATAAATACCGCCTGGCTTTTGGGAGAAGAGAGAATGAATAACGGTCTGCCCGTTACCCTGAACTTGTTTTCGGTGTTGAAGAATATAGATAGCGTCGCCTGGGAAGCCCACAGCACGCTTGGTCGCAAGGATGCGCGCATTTTCGAACTTTTTCAGGATGATTCAGGGCAGCGCATCGCGCTAGTGCATTGCGCGCCGGGGGCATCTGCAAAATCTCATCTCCATACGGGGCATGAAACGTTTCTGATTCTGGATGGCACCTTTGAAGACGATAACGGTGTTTACCACCCCGGTGAGCTAATCTGCTACGCACCAGGCAGCGAGCACGCCTGGCGAACGCCGCAAGGCGCGCTCATCTATGCAGTCTGGGGCGGCCGCGTTGAAGCCGCTCTTACGGATGTCGCCGCATGAAACTGATGCTAACTCAGGCCAGAATATTATTCCTGGCGGCAGACCCGAACAAAATTACGGCTCAGCTTCGTGGCGAATCTCTTTCGCTGGCGCAGGCCAGGCCGCTGCGCGATAACATTTCCACCGATGAAATCACCCCTATCCCGGCGCTAGCCTACTACGACGAACGACTGGGAGCATTCGCCTGGACGGGCCTGAAGTGCGGCGCTGAAAATCCGATAGGAAAAAATGCCATCGTTGAGGCAGGGATAAACGTCGTGGTTGGCGGACTGCGCTACGGTAAAGGCTCATCCCGCGAGCATAGCCCGGTTGCGGAGAAGGCAGCCGGCGTACAGCTGGTCATCGCCGAAAGTTTTGAACGTATCTACCGGCAAAACGCCGATAACATAGGTTTGCTCACCTCCACTAACATGGCGCTGGTGGACAAACTGGCGCGCGGAGAAGCGCTCACCCTTGAAGAGATTGTTGCTGACCGGGAAGAGAGCGCCCGACGCGTTATCCAGTCCGGCGGGCTGCTGGCCTGGTGGAAAGGACAGATGGAGAAAAGCGGTCTGCCGCCTTTAGCCGCCACGAGCGAGCCGAAACCGATGACGCTGGGGGAGAAAATCATTGCCCGCCATCGTCTGGAGCAGGGCGATTTCCCCGGCACCGCGCTACTGCTGCGCCCGGACTGGCGCTTTATCCATGAGTATTACACCGCCATGTGTGGCCATATGCTGAAACGGACTTTTGGCCGCGAGCTGACCCTGTGGCAGCCGGATTCGATCATCACCTTTGAAGATCACCTGCCGTACATGCATCAAAGCAAAGTGCATATTGACGGGCAGCTTACCGGCGACCTGGAACACCTGCTGGCGGCTCACCGGGCGTTTACCCAAACGTGGGGATTGACGGCACACCGATACAACCCGGACGGCGAGGGTGCAGAAGGTATCTCCCATGCGCTGATGGCGGAGCGCCACGCCCTGCCTGGGCAGCTTATCATCGGCACCGATTCCCACACCCCACACTGTGGTGCGCTGGGCTGTTTGGCTGTGGGCGTCGGCAGCACCGATATGGCAGGCAGCATGGTTACCGGCGCTTTTCGTATGACGCCGCCGGAAACGGTGAAAGTAGTGTTCACCGGTACGCTGCCGGAAGGCACTGGCGCGAAAGATATGGTACTGCACCTGCTGGCAACGGAGTGGATCCGTCAGGGAGGTGGTATTGGCAAAATCTTTGAATTTTGTGGTGAGGCCGTCGAGGGATTATCGGTGGACGAACGCGCCACGCTCACCAATATGGTGGCAGAGTTGGGTGGCGTTTCAGGACTGGTGGCGCCCGATGCGCAGACTGTTGCCTTCCTGAAGGCCCGTCGCGGAATCGATTTCACCATTGAAGCGTGGATGCGTAGCGATGAGGGCGCGCATTACGCCTCAACAATGGTGATTGACTGCATCGATCTTGCGCCAATGATTGCACTGCCGGGCGATCCGGGTAATGGGCTGGCGCTGTCGTCTTTGAGCGAGCCGGTTAAAATTGATATTGCCTACGGCGGTTCATGTACTGCGGGCAAGCGGGATGATTTTGATGAATATCATGCGGTGCTGGATTGGGCTTTATCCAGGGGTAAACAACTGCCGCCGGATGTGACGCTCTACCTACAGTTTGGCACCATGGATGTCTACGACTACTGTCGCGAGCGAGGGTATCTGGAGACGTTCCATCAGGCTGGGGCGATACTGCTCAAACCTGCCTGCGGTGCCTGCGCAAACTGCGGCCCCGGATCGTCGGTGGATGCTGGACAGGTCACTATCAGCGCCATTAATCGAAATTTTCCTGGCCGCTCAGGTCCGGGGAAAGTCTGGCTAGGCAGCCCTTCGACGGTGGTCGCCAGCGCAATAAAGGGTGAAATAACCTCATTTAATGATTTAAAACGTCAGTACCGTTAATTCTACTTACTTACAATCAGCTCATTAACAGGGTGCAAGACATCATGAAACCGTTTTATCATTTTTCGGATGAAGAAAACAAAGAATTAACCCGCTTCTTCCAGCAAATTGTTGTTAATCCTTATACGGATTATCAGGCATTTAAGCTTGCGGTTGCTGAGATTTGTTATTTTAGAGGGGTGCCAGGCTTTTTTGTCGATATTTGTACCGCAATTAAAAATGAACGCGAGTCGGGCGTAAGTGATATTCATGTATTACGCAATTGCCCACGGGATATCGACTTGCCGGAGTTGGATCCGGAAAATCCCATTAGCGATAAATATAAAAAGAAAAAAACATTTATCGGCGAGGTACTGCTGGAATGTTTTTCGCTGCTAACCGATACACCGTTATTAGCCTACGGCAGCCGTAATAATGGAGATTTCTTTACCGATGTTATTGCTATTCGCAAATACAGCGGGCAATTAACGGGTTTTAGCGATAGTGAACTGGTCTACCATAACGACCGTACCGCTCACGCGGTACGCGCTGATTTCGTCACGCTTTTGGGTCTACGCAGCCCGGACGAGGAGCTGATTTTTACCGGCTATATTGACGGCAAAGCCATTCTGGCGCACCTGACGGACGACCAGCAGGCGGCGCTTCGCCAGCCGTGGTATCGCACCCAGTTTGACGTTTACTCCCGTGAAACCAACCGCCGTCAGGTGAGCTCGCCGGATCACGCCATTTTGAAAAATCACCATAGCATTCGTTACCTGGATACGTTGACTCACGTTGCGCCAGAGGCGCCCAATGAGGCAAAAGACGCCCTGATTGCTTTTATGCAGGCGATGACCAAAGCGGATAAACAGCGCCACCGGATTTTGCAGGGCGACCTTTTAACCTTCGCCAACCAGGATGGATTGCACAACCGGGAAAAAATTGAAATTAAGGATAAAGAGAATGCCGCGCGCCGCTGGCTATTAAAAACCTATGCATTCCGCGATCGGCAAACTGCCGAGAAATATCAGGAACACTGGCATAACGGTATTTTTGGCCGGGTTGAAGATTAGTCCGCTTCGCAAAATTTATTTCTTTATTTAACGGAACATGCACGATGAGAAACGTCGCCGATCGCGTAAAGCGTATAGGTTTATCAGAAACCTATGCCATTCTCGATAAAGTTAAAACCATGCAGGCGGAAGGGAAAGTTATTTATGATTTAGGCGGCGGCGAGCCTGATTTTGCCACGCCAAATCATATTACTAATTACACTATAACGGCGATGAAAAATGGCATGACCCATTACACCGCCAGTAAAGGTACGCCTGGATTATTAAAAGCCATCGCCAGCCAGCTCTTTGAAGAAAACCAGCTGCCGGTTCAGTGGAATAAAAATATTATTGTGACGCCTTCGGCGAAACACGCGCTGTTTATTACGCTGATGACGCTGCTGAATCCTGGCGATGAAATAGTGATCCCCACCCCCTGCTGGGTGAGCTATATCGCGATGGCGGAAATGGCCGGGGCGAAGCCGGTGACCCTGCCGCTGGCAAAAGAGAATCAGTTCTTCCTCACCCGTCAGGCGCTAGAAAGTTGCATCACCGCGAAAACCCGCGTGCTGTTGCTTAATAACCCGAACAACCCCACCGGGCGGGTGTTAACAACAGAGGAGATCGACGCGGTCTGCCAGGTCGCGCAGAAGCATGACCTGTTCGTGGTGATGGATGAAATTTACGAACATATCCGCTATCTGCCGGGGCGCCATCGTAGCCTCGCGGCGGAACCCGGCATGTTTGAGCGTACCGTCACTATCAGCGGTTTCTCCAAAGCCTGGGCGATGACCGGCTGGCGGCTCGGCTACCTCAGCGCGCCGGAAACTCTGCTCAATGAAATTCTTAAAGTTCAGCAGCACAGCGTGGGATGCGCCGGCTCCTTCGTGCAGCAGGGCGGGTTGGCCGCGCTGATTGGTGACCGTCAGCCGATGCTGGATATGGTGGCGCACTACCGTCAGCGCAGGGATCTGGTGGTAAACCGGCTAAACGCCATTCCGGGGATCGCCTGCCGGGCGCCGGAGGGAGGACTGTATGTTTACGCCGACATCAGCGGCCTGGGTATGGGGGACGCCCGGGCTGTAACACACTGGCTGCTGACTCACGCCCATGTTGCCGTCACGCCGGGTACCGCATTCGGCAAGGAGGAATCCAGCGCGATTCGCCTGTCGTTTGCCGGGGCGACTGACACGCTTATCGCCGCGCTGGATAGCATCAGCCAGGCGCTCGCTGACTGCCCGTATCCGCTAAAGCAGGTGGCGTCATGAGCGAAGCGCTTCGAATCGCCATTATTGGCAATGGCCCTCGGGCGCTTTCGGTACTTGAACGCCTCGCCGCGCGTTTACAGGACCAGCCGGACGCCGGGGTGGAAATCCACTATATCGATAAACAGCACCCCGGAACGGGCCGTATCTGGCGCCAGGAACAGGATGCCGCTTTCGTCATGAATACCGTAGCGGAAGAAGTCTCCGCCTTTTCCGGCGAAGGCGACGTGGCAACGGCTCGTCCAGGCTGCGGCCCTTCGCTCGCCGCCTGGTGGCGTGCCACGCGGGACGACTTCCCTGGCGAGAATGCCTGGGCGCCGCGTGCGCTGTATGGCGAATATATGCACTTCGTTCTGAACTGCATCAAAGCCTCGTTTAGCCCGGCGCAGCGCTTTTGCCCTCGACAGGCGGAGGTAACAGACATAGTGCCGTTGAACAATAGCCGGGCGGTGCTGTTATTTCGCGATGGTGAAACCCTCACGGTAGACCGCGTGGTTATTGCCAGCGGCCATCCCCGTAACAGCCTGAGCGAACAGGAGCAGCGCTGGCAGGCCTATGCAGACACTCATCCGTCGCTGCGCTGGGTGCCTGGCGATTCAGCCGCCGATATGCCGCTGGAGGAGATCGCCCCCGGCAGCGCCGTCGGCATTTTAGGACTGGGGCTGTCGTTTCTGGATGTCATGGCGGCGTTAACCACCGGGCGCGGCGGCCAGTTTATTGAGCAGGCCGATGGCTCACTGCGCTATCAACCCTCCGGGCGCGAGCCGCGTCTGGTGGCCGGTTCACGCAGTAGTCTGCCCATCCCCGGCCGTGGGCGTAACCAGAAGCCCCCTAACTTCCGCTATCAAAGCGTGCTTTTTACCCAGGAGCGTGCCGAGGCCCTGGCCGCCCGCGGACAACTCGATTTTGATCGCGACGTGCTGCCGCTGCTGATGGCAGAGGTCAACCTGACCTGGTACGCCACCACGCTGCGCCAGCGTTTTGGCCTTTCCGCCGAGCTGGAATTTCGTGCCTGCGCGCAGGCGCTGGAGGATGAGGCGTTTGATAGCCTGCCGGACATCGCCGCGCGCTTTGGCCTCACCGATGTGCCTGCACTGGATATTTATCAGCTCGGCGATCCCTTTCGTGAGCGCCGGTTCATCTCCGCGAGCCATTTCCACGCCGCGCTGCGCGAAGAGCTGGTTCGCGATAGTGAACACGCGGAGGGAGGTAACGTGGATAACCCGCTTAAGGCAGCACTGGATACGCTGCGCGATACTCGCGGGCTGGTGCGCAGAGTAGTGGATTTCGGCGGTCTGGCTCCGGCCTCGTTTCGCGATGCGTTTCTCTCCCGCTACTCCCCGGTGAGTGCGCTGCTTTCCGCCGGGCCGCCGCGCTACCGAACCCGACAAATGCTCGCTCTGATTGACGCCGGCATTCTGGCGGTCGTCGGGCCGCGTATGCAGATCACCTGCGGCGTGGAAAGCGCTGCTTTTGAGCTCTCTTCCCCACAGGTGGAAGGGGCCGTGTGGCGCGTAGAGACGCTGCTGGACGCCAGGGTGCCGGGGCAGGATCTGACGCGGGATCTATCGCCGCTGACTCAGGCGCTGCGCCAGCGTGGTCTCTGGCAAAACTTCACCGTGGAAGATGCCGATACCCGCTTTCAGACCGGCGGCGTGGCGGTTACCCGCGCGCCATATCATCCCCTTAACCAGCAGGGGAAGGCGGTTCCCCAGCTTTACGTTATTGGTATTCCCAGCGAACACACGCGCTGGTTTATGTCCGCTGGCAGCAGCCGCCCGGGCTATTGGACTGATTTTATCTGCGATGCGGATGCCATTGCAGAACACATCTTAACGGCGCTACCCGCTGCCGATCTTAAGCAGGAATAAAGACGATGAAAAAAATGGCGTTACTGATGTTGGATTTTCTCAATGAGATAGTCCATCCCGATGGCGTATACGCGCAGATGGGTTACTACCAGCAGGTGCGGGAAAAAGGGGTGATTAAACAGGCTGCTCAGGCGCTGGCAGGGGCGCGTGCCGCTCATACTCCGGTGGTGCATGTGGTAGTTGGTTTTTCTGAAAACTACGTTGAATGCCCAACCGGCTCCGAGGTTTTTGATATCGCACGTCGCAACCGGCTGTTGCGTTTTGACACTTGGTCGACGGATATCGTCGAAGCGCTGGCACCGCTGCCGGAGGAGAGCATTGTCCGCAAGCATCGGGTTGATCCGTTTTACCAGACCAGCCTTGAATTGACGCTGCGAAGCATGGGCGTGGACACGCTGGTGCTGGCCGGCGTTTCTACCGAGTTTGTGGTGCTGGCGACGGCGATGAGCGCCCACGATCGCGGTTTTCACGTCGTAGTGCTGGAAGATGCCGTTGCGGCGGTGAATAACGTGAAACATCTGGCGGCTCTGGAGGTGATTGGCAGTACCGCTGAACGGCGAAAAACCGCCGATCTTTTCCCGGCTCGCCGGACGTTTAATGCCACTCAGGAGGCCCTCTGATGACAGAAGTTGCAACGACTCTGCTGCGCGGCGCGCGCCACCGCTGGAAAGTGTTGGGTATTGGCGTAGCGGCCAACGCCTGTTTCTCAATGGTGGTAGGAGGCTTGCCGGCGACGGCGGTCTTTATGCGTGCCGATTACAACATCAGCAATGCCGAGCTGGGGTTCGTGCTTGGGATGCTGGGATTGGGGATCGCGATTAGCGAGCTGCCCTGGGGGCTTTTGACCGACCGCTGGGGCGACCGCCCGATCCTGCTGACCGGCTTGTTAAGTACCGGCGCGATGTTGCTGCTGATGGCGGCCTTTGCCGCGCCGCATAACGGTTTTATTCCCGCATACGGCCTGCTTATTACCGGAGTGTTGTTTATCGGACTGCTTGGCAGCAGCGTAAACGGCTCCAGCGGCAGGGCGATCATGGCCTGGTTTCAGGAGGGGGAGCGCGGTCTGGCGATGAGTATCCGTCAGACCGCGGTACCGATGGGCTATGGGATTGGCGCGTTACTTCTCCCCTGGCTGGCGGCTACATGGGGGTTTGTAACGATGTTTATCGTCTCTGCGCTGCTGTGCGCCGTGGTGGGTTTTTATGCCTGGCTGTGGTTGCACGAGCCGGATCGCGTCGGGGGCAATACGGCTCAGGCCGCTACTGCGTCTGCCGTACCGGGCAAAGGGCCGCTGTACGATCCTGCCATCTGGAAAATCGTGCTGGCAATCGGCATTCTCTGCGGGCCGCAGTTCGCGCTGCTCACTTTCGGATCGGTCTTCCTGCACGACTTCGCCCATATCGACGTGGCCGTAGTGTCCGTGTGCCTGGCGGTTATCCAGGTTGGGGCGATGGTGTCGCGCATCTGGAGCGGAC
Organism: Enterobacter cloacae complex sp. I2; assembly: GCF_014896205.1. Taxonomy (NCBI): domain Bacteria; kingdom Pseudomonadati; phylum Pseudomonadota; class Gammaproteobacteria; order Enterobacterales; family Enterobacteriaceae; genus Enterobacter; species Enterobacter cloacae complex sp. I2. The sequence continues at coordinate 113,690 of NZ_JADBRA010000007.1, read as the reverse complement.
GCTGGACGGACAAAAATAAAAACCGTAAGCGTTATCTCAAAAGCTGCACGCTGATAAGCATTCTGGCTTTTGTGCTGCTGAGCGTGCTGGTAGGCATCTGGCCGACTCTGCCGCATCAGGGAGCAACCCTTGCCTTACTGGCGGCGCTATTTATCCTCTCCGGCGTGGTGGTCTCAGCCTGGCATGGCGTGGCCTATACCGAGCTGGCGTCAATGGCGGGGGCAAAACGCGCCGGAACAGCGCTGGCAATGGGCAACACCAGCGTGTTCGTGGTGATGTTTATCACTCCGATCGCTATCCCTTGGATGCAAACGCACTTTAGCTGGAGCAGCGTCTGGCTCGCCTCAGCGGCGTGTGCGGTTATTGCGCTCTGGTTTTTCCCGAAGGTGGAGAAAAAGCAGGAGAACGCAGCATGAGCGCGCATGTGACCAGTGGTAAATATTGCCCGATGCCGCAGCCTGAACTGCCGAACCGACAGTGGCCGACACGCGCGCTGCTCCACGCACCACGCTGGTGTAGCGTTGATCTGCGCGACGGCAACCAGGCGCTGCCGGAGCCAATGAACCCTCAGCAAAAGCGGGCACTTTATCAGCAGTTGGTAGCGATGGGCTACAAAGAGATTGAAGTAGGTTTTCCCGCCGCCTCGGAAACCGACTACCAGTTTGTACGAACCCTGATAGACGACGGGTTGATCCCCGATGACGTACGCATCCAGGTGCTGACGCAGGCGCGAGAAAACCTTATCGCCGACACCGTTGCCGCCCTGAATGGGGTAAAAGAGGCGGTGGTGCATCTCTATAACTCTACGTCGTTACAGCAGCGCGAGCAGGTCTTTAATCTCAGCCGCGCTGGGGTGATCGAACTGGCGCTACAGGGCGTGCGCTGGCTGCTGGAGGAGATGGCAAAGGTGGAGCAAAATTGGGTGCTGGAGTACTCCCCGGAGAGTTTTACTGCCACCGAGATGGATTTTGCGCTGGAGATTTGCAACGCGGTTATCGACCTGTGGGTGGGGAAGACGGGGCGGGAGGTGATCATCAACCTGCCAGCAACCGTCGAGCTGGCTTCGCCAAACGTCTATGCCGACCAGATTGAATGGATCTCAGGTAAGCTTCGCCACCGCCAGAAGGTGACGCTTTGCGTGCATCCTCATAACGATCGCGGTTGCGCGGTGGCGGCAGCGGAAATGGCGTTGCTTGCGGGCGCTGAACGTGTAGAAGGCACACTGTTTGGCAACGGCGAACGTACCGGCAATGTCGATCTGGTCACGCTGGGGTTAAACCTGTTGGTGCAGGGCGTCGATCCGCTGATTGATTTCAGCCAGCTTCCGCAGGTGGTGAATGTCTATGAGTCGGCGACGGGAATGACGGTGCCGCCGCGCCATCCCTACGCCGGAAGCCTGGTATTCACCGCCTTTTCCGGTTCGCATCAGGATGCGATCCGCAAATCAATGGAGCTGCAAAAATACCGCACCCGTTGGGATGTGCCCTATTTACCCCTCGACCCGCACGATATTGGCCGTAGCTACGAAGGGATCATCCGCATCAATGGTCAGTCGGGCAAAGGAGGACTAGGCTACCTGCTGGATTATTACTACGGCATTCGCCCGCCGCGCCCGCTGCTTATTCGCTTTCAGCAGCACATACAGACGCTGGCGGACGCCAGTAACCAGGAGCTGGAGCACGCGTTTCTGCACCAGCAATTTCACGCGTTTTTTGCGACCTGTGACAGTATCAGCGAAGCGCATCCCGGCGGTACGCCCGCAGAATTTCACCCCCAGTGGGATAGCCATCGGCTGGGAGCATCACAGGTGATGAGCTATGTCTGGGGAACGTGGCAGGGCGAACTGGTATACGGTATCGGGCTGGATATTAGTGAAGAGAAAAGCCGCCACCGTGCCTGGGGGCAGCTGTTGCGCTCGCTGCCGGTGAGCGTGATCAGCGTGCCGCTGTAACACACTTGCGCCGCACAAGCTTCATGCGGCGCGAGTTTTTAGCGCTTCTCCCACCCGTTCGCCTGAGCCGTAAACCCTAACGCCTGCATAAACGCCGCCATCACGCCGCGATCCTCCACGCCCACGTCGGCCATCCACCAGGAGGTCACGCTCGGGTTTTCGCGGATCACCTCTTCAATTAAATACTGCCCGACCCCACGGCGGCGGGTCACGTCGCGCACGCGAAGCGAGTCCAGCGCGCCTTCCGTACCGCTCAGCGTTATGCGAACGGCGGCCAGCAGGCGCTCGTTAAAACGCGCGGCATAAATGCGGTGGTTCTCATCGACGGCCAACGACGAAGGGGAATATTCCGGCCAGATCTTGCCCAGGTCGATATGATCCTGTTCGCTAAAGGTCACCAGACGAACGATTGTCAGTTTCATTAGCTGCTTGTCCAAATCAAAAAAAGTAGGGCCAGTGTACTCAATTTATTTGCTCAGGCGCGTTCTCTTTTTATTCACGTTTGCCAGGTGATTCGTTTTTTAGCGGCGACATGGGCAGTTCGAAAACACATGGATTGAAAAATAAGCAGGATTTTAACCTGAAGGGCAGTGATTTATTCCGCGCATTGTACCGTTATTTTATGCTGCAAAACGCGCTTTTATTTGTTTATCTCTGCCTGAATTCAGAATATTATCTTTCCTTAATCTCCTGAAAAATAGAGATATTAGTCTGGTTTTTGATAAAAAACCGCGCTAAACCCTTAAAGGCACTGGTAAAAATAGCGTTGTTCATTAAAAGTACAGAATGCTTTTTAACCATAATAAAACAAAATATAAACATCACTTCACGAATGGGGATTCTGAGATGAAAAGGAACGCGAAGACGTTAATCGCGGGGATGGTCGCACTGTCGATCTCGCATATCGCTATGGCGGAGGACATTAAAGTTGCGGTAGTGGGTGCGATGTCCGGTCCTGTTGCCCAGTGGGGTGACATGGAGTTCAACGGTGCGCGCCAGGCCATAAAAGACATCAACGCTAAGGGCGGCATCAAGGGCGACAAACTGGTGGGCGTGGAATATGACGACGCCTGCGATCCGAAACAGGCCGTCGCGGTCGCCAACAAAATCGTTAATGATGGCATCCAGTATGTCATTGGCCACCTCTGCTCGTCCTCCACGCAGCCCGCGTCCGACATCTACGAGGACGAAGGCATTCTGATGATCACTCCGGGCGCCACCAACCCGGAGCTGACCCAGCGCGGCTATCAGCACATCATGCGTACCGCCGGCCTGGACTCTTCTCAGGGACCGACCGCCGCCAAATATATCCTCGAGACCGTCAAGCCACAGCGTATCGCCATCATTCATGACAAGCAGCAGTATGGCGAAGGTCTGGCGCGCTCCGTGCAGGACGGCCTGAAAAAAGGCGGCGCGAACATCGTCTTCTTCGACGGCATTACCGCCGGTGAAAAAGACTTCTCCGCGCTGATCGCCCGCCTGCAAAAAGAGAATATCGACTTCGTCTACTACGGCGGCTACTACCCGGAAATGGGCCAGATGCTGCGCCAGGCGCGCGCCACCGGCCTGAAAACCCAGTTTATGGGGCCAGAAGGCGTGGGCAATGCCTCTCTGTCCAACATCGCGGGGGATTCTGCCGAAGGCATGCTGGTCACCATGCCAAAACGCTATGATCAGGATCCGGCCAACAAAGCTATCGTGGATGCGCTCAAGGCGCAGAAGAAAGATCCGAGCGGTCCGTACGTCTGGATCACCTACGCGGCCGTGCAGTCTCTGGCAACGGCAATGGACCGTACCGGCAGCAAAGAACCGCTGGATCTGGTGAAAGATTTAAAAGCACACGGGGCGAACACCGTGATTGGGCCGCTGAACTGGGATGAGAAAGGCGATCTGAAGGGATTTGAATTTGGTGTCTTTAAGTGGCACGCCGACGGGTCTTCCTCGGTCGCCAAATAATTATCCCACCGCCCGGCTCTCCGGGCGGGTATAAAAAGGTTTGCATATGTCCGAGCAGTTTCTCTACTTTTTGCAGCAGATGTTTAACGGCGTCACGCTGGGAAGCACCTACGCGCTGATCGCCATCGGCTATACGATGGTTTACGGCATTATCGGCATGATCAACTTCGCCCATGGCGAGGTGTACATGATCGGTAGCTACGTCTCCTTTATGATCATCGCCGCGCTGATGATGATGGGCATCGACAGCAGCTGGCTGCTGGTGGCCGCCGGGTTTGTCGGCGCGATTGTGATCGCCAGCGCCTACGGCTGGAGCATTGAGCGCGTGGCCTACCGGCCGGTGCGCAGCTCCAAGCGCCTGATTGCGCTGATTTCCGCGATTGGTATGTCGATCTTCCTGCAAAACTACGTCAGCCTGACCGAAGGCTCGCGCGATGTGGCGCTGCCAAGCCTGTTTAACGGCCAGTGGATTGTGGGGGCCAGCGAAAACTTCTCTGCCTCTGTCACTACCATGCAGCTGGTTATCTGGGTTGTCACCTTCCTGGCGATGCTGGCCCTGACCGTTTTCATCCGCTACTCCCGCATGGGACGCGCCTGCCGCGCCTGTGCGGAAGATCTGAAGATGGCGAGTCTGCTCGGCATCAACACCGACCGCGTCATCGCTCTGACCTTCGTGATTGGCGCCGCAATGGCGGCGGTGGCGGGGGTTCTGCTCGGCCAGTTCTACGGCGTAATTAACCCGTACATCGGCTTTATGGCCGGGATGAAAGCCTTCACCGCGGCGGTACTGGGCGGCATCGGCAGCATTCCGGGCGCGATGATCGGCGGCCTGATCCTGGGCGTGGCGGAGGCGCTCTCCTCGGCGTACCTGAGCACCGAATATAAAGACGTGGTGTCGTTTGCCCTGCTGATTTTGGTTCTGCTGGTGATGCCTACCGGTATTCTGGGCCGTCCGGAGGTAGAGAAAGTATGAAACCGATGCATTTTGCTATGGCGTTGCTCTCTGCCGCCATGTTCTTCGTACTGGCGGGCGTCTTTATGGGCGTCCAGTTAGGGCTGGACGGCACGAAACTGGTGGTCGATACCGCCCCCGACATCCGCTGGCAGTGGGTGTTTATCGGCACCGCCGTGGTGTTTCTGTTCCAGCTGTTGCGTCCGCTTTTCCAGAAGACGCTGAAAAACGTCTCCGGGCCGAAGTTCGTTCTGCCGGCAATCGACGGTACCACGGTAAAGCAGAAGCTGTTCCTCGTGGCGCTGCTGGTGGCTGCCGTGGCGTGGCCGTTTATGGTGTCGCGCGGCACGGTGGACATCGCCACCCTGACCATGATTTATGTGATCCTCGGCCTCGGTCTGAACGTGGTGGTGGGGCTGTCCGGCCTGCTGGTGCTGGGCTACGGCGGTTTCTACGCTATCGGCGCGTACACCTTCGCGCTGCTGAACCACTATTACGGCCTCGGCTTCTGGACCTGTCTGCCGCTGGCGGGGCTGGTCTCTGCCGCCGCAGGCTTCCTGCTCGGCTTCCCGGTGCTGCGCCTGCGCGGTGACTACCTGGCGATTGTGACCTTAGGCTTCGGCGAAATTGTCCGTATCCTGCTGCTCAACAACACCGAAGTGACCGGCGGGCCGAACGGCATCAGCCAGATCCCGAAGCCGACCTTCTTCGGCCTGGAGTTCAGCCGTACCGCCCGCGAAGGCGGCTGGGATACCTTCAGCAACTTCTTCGGCATCAAATATGACCCGTCCGACCGCGTGATCTGGCTCTACCTGGTGGCGCTGCTGCTGGTGGTCATTACCCTGTTCGTGATCAACCGCCTGCTGCGCATGCCGCTGGGCCGCGCGTGGGAAGCGCTGCGCGAAGATGAGATCGCCTGCCGCTCTCTGGGCCTGAACCCGACCCGCATCAAGCTGACCGCGTTTACCATCAGCGCCGCGTTTGCCGGTTTCGCCGGCACGCTGTTCGCCGCGCGCCAGGGCTTCGTCAGCCCCGAGTCGTTCACCTTTGCCGAATCGGCCTTTGTGCTGGCGATCGTGGTGCTTGGCGGGATGGGCTCGCAGTTCGCCGTGATCCTCGCGGCCATCCTGCTGGTGGTCTCCCGCGAGCTGATGCGCGACTTTAACGAATACAGCATGCTGATGCTGGGTGGTTTGATGGTGCTGATGATGATCTGGCGTCCGCAGGGCCTCCTGCCGATGACGCGTCCACAGCTGAAGCTTAAGCGTGCGGAAGCGAAAGGAGAGCAGGCATGAGTCAGCCATTATTATCCGTTAACGGTCTGATGATGCGTTTTGGCGGCCTGCTGGCGGTCAACAACGTGAACCTGGATCTGCATAAAAAAGAGATCGTCTCCCTGATTGGCCCGAACGGCGCGGGGAAAACCACGGTCTTCAACTGCCTGACCGGTTTCTACAAGCCGACGGGCGGCACCATCATGCTGCGCGACCAGCACCTGGAAGGGCTGCCGGGCCAGCAGATTGCCCGCATGGGCGTGGTGCGTACCTTCCAGCACGTGCGCCTGTTCCGCGAGATGACGGTGATTGAGAACCTGCTGGTGGCACAGCATCAGCAGTTGAAAACCGGCCTGTTCTCCGGCCTGCTGAAAACCCCGGCCTTCCGCCGCACGCAGGAGGAGGCGCTCGATCGCGCCGCCACCTGGCTCGACCGTATCGGCCTGCTCCAGCACGCCAACCGGCAGGCGAGCAACCTGGCCTATGGCGACCAGCGTAGGCTGGAGATTGTACGCTGCATGGTGACCCAGCCGGAGATCCTGATGCTCGACGAACCGGCGGCAGGCCTCAACCCGAAAGAGACCAAAGAGCTGGACGAGCTGATTGCCGAGCTGCGCGATCATCACGACACCACCATCCTGCTGATTGAGCACGACATGAAGCTGGTGATGGGCATTTCGGACCGTATCTACGTGGTAAACCAGGGCACGCCGCTGGCAAACGGCACGCCGGAAGAGATCCGCAACAACCCGGACGTGATCCGCGCATACCTTGGTGAGGCATAAGATGGAAAAAGCGATGTTAACGTTCGACAAGGTCAATGCGCACTACGGCAAGATCCAGGCGCTGCACGACGTCAGCCTGCACATCAATCAGGGTGAAATCGTCACCCTGATTGGCGCCAACGGCGCGGGAAAAACCACGCTGCTCGGCACCCTGTGCGGCGACCCGCGCGCCACCAGCGGGCGGATTGTGTTTGATGGCAAAGATATTACCGACTGGCAGACTGCCAGAATTATGCGTGAAGCGGTGGCGATTGTCCCGGAAGGGCGCCGCGTCTTCTCACGTATGACGGTGGAAGAGAACCTGGCGATGGGCGGCTTTTTTGCTGACCGCGACCAGTATCACACCCGTATCAAATGGGTGTACGAACTCTTCCCGCGCCTGTGGGAGCGCCGCATCCAGCGTGCGGGCACCATGTCCGGCGGTGAACAGCAGATGCTGGCGATTGGCCGCGCGCTGATGAGCCAGCCGCGCCTGCTGCTGCTGGACGAACCGTCGCTCGGTCTTGCGCCGATCATCATCCAGCAGATTTTCGACACCATTGAGCAACTGCGCAAAGAGGGAATGACCATCTTCCTCGTCGAGCAGAACGCCAACCAGGCGCTGAAGCTCGCCGATCGCGGCTACGTGCTGGAGAATGGTCGCGTGGTGCTCGAGGATACCGGCGACGCGCTGCTGGCGAACGAAGCGGTGCGGAGTGCCTACCTGGGCGGCTGAGCCGTCTGTATTGCCCGGTGGCGCTACGCTTACCGGGCCTACGGATACCCTCCAGGCCGGGTAAGGCGCAGCCGCCACCCGGCTTTTTTCATATTAACCCCTTCACACAACCATCATCACCCTGACGCCTGGCCGTCACTTATCTGTAAACAAACAGTTATTTTTCTGTCATTCGAGCATGTCATGTTACCTCGCGAGCACAAAACGCGTGATATCGCGCATCCGGCATAATAAGAGAGATGACAATGACATCGTTACGACACACGGCTTTGGGTCTGGCAATCGGTCTGGCTTTTGCGACGAACGCAATGGCCGTGACCACCATTCCGTTCTGGCATTCCATGGAAGGGGAGTTGGGTAAAGAGGTTGACTCCCTGGCGCAGCGTTTCAACGACACCCACCCGGATTACAAAATTGTGCCGGTGTACAAAGGCAACTATGAGCAGAGCCTGAGCGCGGGCATCGCCGCCTTCCGTACCGGCAACGCGCCTGCACTGTTGCAGGTGTATGAAGTCGGCACCGCGACCATGATGGCCTCGAAAGCCATCAAACCGGTCTACGAAGTGTTCAAAGACGCGGGCATCAACTTTGACGAATCCCAGTTCGTGCCGACCGTCTCCGGTTACTACACCGATTCCAAAACCGGCCACCTGCTGTCCCAGCCGTTTAACAGCTCCACGCCGGTGCTGTACTACAACAAAGATGCCTTCAAAAAAGCGGGCCTGGATCCGGATCAGCCGCCAAAAACCTGGCAGGATCTGGCCGAGTACACCGCGAAGCTGAAAGCGGCGGGCATGAAGTGCGGCTACGCCAGCGGCTGGCAAGGCTGGATCCAGATTGAGAACTTCAGCGCCTGGCACGGCCTGCCGGTTGCCACCAAAAACAACGGCTTCGACGGCACCGACGCGGTTCTGGAGTTCAACAAGCCGGAGCAGGTGAAGCACATCGCGCTGCTGGCGGATCTGAACAAGAAGGGCGACTTCAGCTACTTCGGGCGTAAAGACGAATCCACCGAGAAGTTCTACAACGGCGACTGCGCCATTACCACCGCGTCTTCCGGCTCGCTGGCGGATATCCGTCACTACGCCAAATTCAACTACGGCGTGGGCATGATGCCGTACGACGCCGACGTAAAAGGCGCGCCGCAGAACGCCATCATCGGCGGGGCCAGCCTGTGGGTGATGCAGGGTAAAGACAGCGGCACCTACAAAGGCGTAGCCGAGTTCCTCGACTTCCTGGCGAAGCCGGAAAACGCGGCCGAATGGCACCAGAAAACCGGCTATCTGCCGATCACCAAGGCCGCGTACGACCTGACCCGCGAGCAGGGCTTCTACAGCAAAAACCCGGGCGCGGACATCGCGACGCGTCAGATGCTGAACAAGCCGCCGTTGCCGTTCACCAAAGGCCTGCGTCTGGGCAACATGCCGCAGATCCGCACCATCGTGGATGAAGAGCTGGAAAGCGTGTGGACCGGGAAGAAAACCCCGCAGCAGGCGCTGGACTCTGCGGTAGAGCGCGGCAATCAGCTGCTGCGCCGCTTTGAGCAGTCGACGAAATCGTAATCGCTGAAACGCCCGGTGGCGCTTCGCTTACCGGGCCTACGATGTGCCCCATCCAGGCCGGGTAAGGCGCAGCCGCCACCCGGCATTGTTCAGGAATCAAATCTCCATGTCCTCATCCCGTCCGGTGTTTCGTTCCCGCTGGCTGCCGTACCTGCTGGTCGCGCCTCAGCTGGTCATCACCGTTATCTTCTTCATCTGGCCTGCGGGCGAAGCGCTGTGGTACTCGGTACAAAGCGTCGATCCGTTCGGGCTGTCCAGCCAGTTCGTTGGGCTGGACAACTTTACGGCGCTGTTCCACGACAGCTATTACCTGGACTCCTTCTGGACGACGATCAGGTTCAGCGCGCTGGTGACCGTGAGCGGCCTTGTCGTGTCGCTGTTTTTCGCCGCGCTGGTGGATTACGTGGTGCGCGGCAGCCGCCTGTATCAGACCCTGATGCTGCTGCCTTACGCCGTGGCCCCCGCCGTGGGTGCCGTGCTGTGGATCTTCCTGTTTAACCCCGGCCGCGGGCTGATTACCCATTTTCTGGCGGAATTCGGCTATGACTGGAACCACGCCCAGAACAGCGGTCAGGCGATGTTCCTCGTGGTGTTCGCCTCGGTGTGGAAGCAGATCAGCTATAACTTCCTGTTCTTCTTCGCCGCGCTGCAATCCATTCCGCGTTCGCTGGTGGAGGCCGCCGCCATCGACGGCGCAGGGCCGGTGCGCCGCTTCTTCAGGCTGTCGCTGCCGCTGATCGCCCCGGTCAGCTTCTTCCTGCTGGTGGTAAACCTCGTGTACGCCTTCTTCGATACCTTCCCGGTGATCGACGCCGCCACTGCGGGCGGTCCGGTGCAGGCGACCACCACGCTTATCTACAAGATCTACCGCGAAGGGTTTGCCGGACTCGATCTCTCGGCCTCTGCCGCGCAGTCCGTCGTGCTGATGTTCCTCGTCATCATCCTCACGGTAGTGCAGTTCCGCTATGTCGAAAGTAAGGTGCGCTACCAATGATTGAGAACCGTCGCGGGCTGACGATTTTCAGCCATACCCTGCTGATCCTGGGTATCCTCGTTATCCTGTTCCCGCTGTACGTGGCCTTTGTCGCCGCCACGCTGGACACCAAAGCGGTGTTCGACACGCCGATGACGCTGATCCCGGGCGGGCACCTTTTCGAAAACATGAAGACCATCTGGACCCAGGGCGTGGGCGCCAACAGCGCGCCGTTCTGGCTGATGATGCTCAACAGCTTCATCATGGCGTTCGGCATTACGGTGGGCAAAATCACGGTGTCGATGCTCTCGGCCTTCGCCATCGTCTGGTTTCGCTTTCCGCTGCGTAACCTGTTCTTCTGGATGATTTTCATCACCCTGATGCTGCCGGTGGAGGTGCGTATCTTCCCGACCGTGGAGGTGATCGCCAACCTGAAGATGCTGGACAGCTACGCGGGCTTAACCCTGCCGCTGATGGCCTCGGCGACCGCCACCTTCCTGTTCCGCCAGTTCTTTATGACCCTGCCGGACGAGCTGATTGAGGCCGCGCGCATCGACGGTGCCTCCCCGATGCGCTTCTTCCGCGACATCGTGCTGCCGCTGTCGAAAACCAACCTCGCGGCGCTGTTTGTGATCACCTTTATCTACGGCTGGAACCAGTACCTGTGGCCGCTGCTGATCGTTCAGGACGTTAACCTCGGCACCGCCGTGGCGGGCATCAAAGGCATGATCGCCACCGGTGAAGGCACCACCCTCTGGAACCAGGTGATGGCGGCGATGCTGCTTACCCTAATCCCACCCGTAGTCATTGTTTTAGCCATGCAGCGCGCGTTTGTCCGCGGCCTGGTCGATAGCGAGAAATAAGATGGCAGGTTTAAAACTTCAGGCAGTTACCAAAAGCTGGGACGGTAAAACCCAGGTCATTCAGCCGCTGACGCTCGACGTGGCGGACGGCGAATTTATCGTGATGGTCGGCCCGTCCGGCTGCGGGAAGTCCACGCTGCTGCGCATGGTGGCGGGGCTGGAGCGCGTCACGTCCGGAGATATCTGGATTGACCGCCAGCGCGTCACCGAGATGGAGCCAAAAGATCGCGGCATCGCGATGGTGTTCCAGAACTATGCCCTCTATCCGCACATGAGCGTGGAGGAGAACATGGCCTGGGGGCTGAAAATTCGCGGCATGGGCAAAGGCCATATCGCCGAGCGCGTAAAAGAAGCCGCGCGCATTCTGGAACTTGACGGCCTGCTTAAGCGCCGCCCGCGCGAGCTCTCCGGCGGCCAGCGCCAGCGCGTGGCGATGGGGCGCGCCATCGTGCGCGACCCTGCGGTATTCCTGTTCGACGAACCGCTCTCGAATCTCGACGCCAAGCTGCGCGTGCAGATGCGCCTTGAGCTACAGCAGCTGCATCGCCGTCTGAAAACCACGTCCCTCTATGTCACCCACGATCAGGTCGAAGCCATGACCCTCGCCCAGCGCGTGATGGTGATGAACAAAGGCATTGCCGAGCAGATTGGCACGCCGGTGGAGGTCTACGAAAAACCGGCCAGCCGTTTTGTGGCGAGCTTTATCGGCAGCCCGGCGATGAACCTGCTGGACGGGCGGATCAATGCTGCGGGAACCCACTTTGAACTGGAAAGCGGGATGGCGTTACCGATCAACTGGTACTATCGTGGGTACGCCGGGCGTAAGATGACGCTCGGCATCCGCCCGGAGCATATTGGCTTAACGTCTCAGGCGGACGGCGGCGTGCCGCTGGTGATGGACACGCTGGAGATGCTGGGCGCCGATAACCTGGCGCACGGGCGCTGGGGCGAGCAAAAGCTGGTGGTGCGCCTGCCGCATCAGGAGCGCCCGAAGGCAGGTAGCACGCTGTGGCTGCATATGCCGGAAAATCACCTGCACTTATTTGACGGTGAAACAGGACAACGAGTATGAGCAACTGGCCTTACCCCCACATCGTCGCCCACCGTGGCGGCGGTAAACTGGCGCCGGAGAACACCCTGGCGGCGATTGACGCTGGCGCACGCTACGGCCACACGATGATCGAGTTTGACGCCAAGCTGTCGAAAGACGGCGAAATTTTCCTGCTGCATGACGACAACCTCGAACGCACCAGCAACGGCTGGGGCGTGGCGGGCGAACTGCCGTGGCGCGATCTGCTGAAGGTGGACGCCGGAAGCTGGTTCAGCGGTGATTTCAAAGGCGAGCCGCTGCCGCTACTGGCGGAAGTGGCGGACCGGTGTCGTCAACACGGCATGATGGCTAACATCGAAATCAAACCGACCACCGGCACCGGGCCGCTGACGGGCAAAGTGATTGCGCTGGCCGCGCGTGAGCTGTGGGAAGGCATGACGCCGCCGCTGCTCTCCTCGTTTGACATCGACGCGCTGGAAGCCGCACAGGCGGCTGTGCCTGAGCTGCCGCGCGGGCTGCTGCTGGACGACTGGCGTGAGGACTGGCGCGAACTGACGGGCCGCTTAGGCTGCGTCTCTATCCATCTGAACCATAAGCTGCTGGATGCGGCGCGGGTCAAAATGCTGAAAGACGCAGGTCTGCATATCCTGGTCTACACCGTCAACAAACCCCAGCGTGCAGCCGAACTGCTGCGCTGGGGCGTAGACAGCATCTGTACCGATGCGATTGACCAGATCGGGCCAGACTTTATTTATTAAGCATGCTGCCGTTCTGCTGGGTCGGCAGCATATGCTGCTGACCGCTGCTTTGCGACATCCCGCCACCTAACATCCCGCCGTTTGGGTTTTGCAGCGGCTGCTCGCGCATCTGGCCCTGCTGCACGCGCTGGGTGTTAGCGTTCATCTGGTTTTGCAGGTGCTGCTGCTGCACCTGGGTCTGCGTCTTTAACTGCTGGTTGAGCATCCCTTTCTGCTGTTGTTGCTGGCTCATCATCTCCGTCTGCATACGCTGCTGGCTCGGAATGACGTAGCCCGGCTGGTTCGGGTTGTTCAGGGTGTTAATGGGCTGTGCGAGCGCGGCGAACGGGAGCAGCGCGGTCAGGATCAGGAATCGTTTCATGGTTATCTCCTCCTTTGAGGCGTCTCTTAAGTTTACCTCTAAACCAGCATAACGATGATTTTTTAAGAGTTGTGAACCAGGCTTAAGCGGGGAATATGGACCCCTTCACCTGGAGAACAATAATGATGAAACCAACCTTTTTGCGCTGGGTCGCCCTCGCTGCGCTGATGGCAGGCGGCACATTTACCGTGGCGGCCAACCCGCCCGCCGCTCCTCCGGTCTCTTACGGCGTGGAGGAGGATGTTTTTCACCCCGTGCGGGCCACGCACGGCATGGTGGCCTCGGTTGACGCGCTGGCAACCCAGGTGGGCGTCGATATTCTTAAGCAGGGCGGTAACGCGGTGGACGCGGCGGTCGCGGTCGGGTACGCGCTGGCGGTAACGCACCCGCAGGCGGGGAACCTGGGCGGCGGCGGGTTTATGATGCTGCGCACCAAAGACGGTAAAACCACGGCCATCGACTTCCGTGAGATGGCGCCGAATCAGGCCTCCCGCGATATGTTCCTCGACGATCAGGGCAACCCGGACAGCAAAAAATCCCTGACATCGCACCTTGCGTCCGGCACGCCTGGCACCGTTGCGGGCTTCTCGCTGGCGCTGGAAAAATACGGCACGCTGCCGCTGAACAAGGTGGTGCAGCCTGCTATCAAGCTGGCGCGTGACGGCTTTGTGGTGAACGACGCGCTGGCGGACGACCTCAAAACCTACGGCAGTGAAGTGATTCCGAATCACGAAAACAGCAAGGCGATTTTCTGGAAAGACGGTGAGCCGCTGAAGAAGGGCGATAAGCTGGTGCAGAAAAACCTCGCCAGAAGCCTGGAGCTGATTGCGGAAAACGGTCCTGACGCCTTCTATAAAGGGGCGATTGCCGATCAGATTGCCGACGAGATGCAGAAGAACGGCGGGCTCATTACCAAAGCGGACCTGGCAGAATACAAGGCGGTGGAGCGCGAGCCGATTAGCGGCACCTATCGCGGGTACGACGTCTTCTCCATGCCGCCGCCGTCCTCCGGTGGCATTCACATCGTGCAGATCCTCAACATTCTTGAAAACTTTGATATGCACAAGTTCGGCTTCGGCAGCGCGGACGCCATGCAGGTGATGGCGGAAGCGGAAAAGCGTGCCTACGCCGACCGCTCGGAATACCTTGGCGATCCGGATTTCGTGAAGGTGCCGTGGCAGGCGCTGACCAACAAAGCGTATGCCAAATCGATTGCCGACGAGATCGACATCAACAAGGCGAAGCCGTCCAGCGAGATCCGCCCCGGCAAGCTGGCACCGTATGAAAGTAACCAGACCACGCATTTCTCGGTGGTGGATAAAGACGGTAACGCGGTGGCGGTGACCTATACGCTGAACACCACTTTCGGCACCGGGATCGTAGCGGGCAACAGCGGCATTTTGCTGAATAACGAGATGGATGATTTCTCGGCCAAGCCGGGCGTGCCGAACGTGTACGGGCTGGTCGGCGGGGATGCTAACGCCGTGGGGCCGAAGAAGCGTCCGCTGTCGTCCATGTCGCCAACCATCGTGGTGAAGGACGGTAAAACCTGGCTGGTGACCGGCAGCCCTGGCGGGAGCCGCATCATTACCACCGTGCTACAGATGGTGGTGAACAGCATCGATTTTGGCATGAACGTCGCCGAGGCGACCAATGCGCCGCGTTTCCATCATCAGTGGCTGCCGGATGAACTGCGCGTCGAGAAGGGCTTTAGCCCGGACACGATAAAACTGCTTGAGCAGCGCGGACAAAAGGTGGCGGTGAAAGAGGCGATGGGCAGCACCCAGAGCATTATGGTCGGGCCGGACGGGGCGCTGTTTGGCGCGTCGGACCCGCGTTCGGTAGATGATTTAACGGCGGGGTATTGATGTTTAGCCGGGTGGCGGCTTCGCCTTACCCGGCAACAAACTACTTCATTCGCGCCATATAATACGCATCCACGTACTCACCGTTGCGCAGGCCGTAGCGCTTGCCGGTGCCTTCAATTTCGAATCCGTGCTTTTTGTACACCGCGATTGCCGGTTCGTTATCCACAAACACCGTTAACTCAATGCGGTCGACGCGCAGCCAGTTGTCGCACATATCGATCATGGTACGCATCAGGGCGCTGGCGACGCCCCGGTTTTGCCACTGCGCACCCACACAAATTCCGAAATCGGCAACGTGGCTGCGACGTGGGCGCTGGGCTACGGCAATGCACAGGTGCCCGGCGACAGTCCCGTCGATGCAGGCGACCAGCTGTTTAATGCCGGGCTGATCGGTTAGCCGCTCCTGCCACATCTGCTCTGAGGGATGAGGAACCTGTAGCGTGTTGTGGTACACCTCCGGCTGGGCGTGGATCTGACGAATGGCGTCGTAATCTTTCGGTTCCGCGTGGCGTATCACTATCTCACTCATTCCTTGTTCCTCAGTCGGTTAAAAGTCCCTTCCAACATCATTGACTTTAAAATCTGAGTCAATCGCTATTTTTTGCAAAAAGTGTTGGACAAGTGCGAATGAGAATGATTATTATTGCTCTGCATTCAGGAAGACCTCCTACGGGAACCTGAAAGCACGACATTGCTCACATTGCTTCCAGTATTACTTTAGCCAGCTTCTCGCTGGCTTTTTTTTTGTTATGGTTAAACCCAGTAACCTTAAAAAGGACTGAGCCATGACACTACATTGCGCATTTATTGGATTTGGCAAAAGCACCACGCGTTACCACCTTCCGTACGTTCTCAACCGTAAAGACACCTGGCATGTAGCCCATATCTACCGTCGCAGCGCGAAGCCGGAAGAGCAGTCTCCGCAGTATTCCCATATTCACTTCACCAGCGATCTTGATGAAGTGCTTAACGATCCGCAGGTAAAGCTGGTGATCGTCTGCACTCACGCCGACAGCCACTTCGACTACGCGAAACGCGCGCTCGAAGCGGGCAAGAACGTACTGGTGGAAAAACCATTCACCCCAACGCTTGCCGAAGCCAGGGCGCTGTTCGCGCTGGCGAAAAGCAAAGGTCTGACCGTCACCCCGTACCAGAACCGTCGCTTTGACAGCTGCTTCCTGACGGCGAAAAAGGCGATCGAGAGCGGCAAGCTTGGCGATATTGTGGAGATAGAAAGCCACTTCGATTACTACCGTCCGGTGGCAGAAACCAAACCCGGCCTGCCGCAGGACGGCTCGTTCTACGGTCTGGGCGTACACACCATGGACCAGATCATCTCCCTGTTTGGCCGCCCGGACCACGTGGCGTACGATATCCGCAGCCTGCGCAATAAAGCCAACCCGGACGATACCTTCGAGGCGCAGCTGTTTTACGGCGACCTTAAGGCCATCGTTAAAACCAGCCATCTGGTGAAAATCGACTACCCGAAATTTATCGTTCACGGCACGAAGGGCTCGTTCATCCGGTACGGCATCGACCAGCAGGAGACCAGCCTGAAGGCCAACATCATGCCGGGCGAACCGGGCTTTGCGGCGGACGATGCCGTGGGCGTGCTGGAGTACGTGAACGATGAGGGCGTGACGGTCAGGGAAGAGCTGAAACCGGAAACCGGCGACTATGGCCGCGTCTACGATGCGCTGTATGAAACCCTCGCCAGCGGCACGCCGAATTACGTCAAGGAATCTGACGTTCTCACTAACCTGGAAATCCTTGAACGGGCATTCGAACAGGCTTCTCCTGCCACGGTAACCCTCGCCAGATAAGCAAAAACGGCTCCTCTGCGGTTGTTCATAATTTTTGAACAGAGGAGTCAATTTTCACCCTCTATGATCCCGGGCGGTTTGCGTCCACACTTACTCCATCGAAACGAACTGAGGGTGAAAACAATGATCTACTTACGCAAAGCAAACGAACGCGGTCACGCAAATCATGGCTGGCTGGACTCATGGCATTCATTCTCGTTTGCCGACTATTACGACCCGAACTTCATGGGCTTCTCCGCGCTCCGCGTCATTAACGACGACGTGATTGACGCAGGCCAGGGCTTCGGTACCCACCCGCACAAGGACATGGAAATCCTGACCTATGTGCTGGAAGGGGCGGTTGAGCACCAGGACAGCATGGGCAACAAAGAGCAGGTGCCGGCGGGTGAATTCCAGATTATGAGCGCGGGTACCGGGGTGCGTCACTCTGAGTACAACCCGAGCAAAACGGAAAAACTGCACCTGTATCAAATCTGGATCATTCCGGAAGAGACCGGCATCACGCCACGCTACGAGCAGCGCCGCTTCGACGCGAAACAGGGCAAACAGCTGGTGCTGTCCCCGGATGCGCGTGAAGGTTCTCTGAAGGTGCACCAGGATATGGAACTGTACCGCTGGGCGCTGGCGAAAGACGAACAGTCTGTCCATCAGATTGCCGCCAACCGCCGCGTCTGGATCCAGGTGGTGAAAGGGGAAGTGTCTATTAACGGCACGAAAGCCACAACCGCCGATGGCCTGGCTATCTGGGACGAGCAGGCGCTCTCCGTGTACGCCGACAGCGAAAGCGAAATCCTGCTGTTTGACCTGCCGCCGGTCTAAATAATTTCTCAACCTTCCCTTTAAACGGGGAAGGTTGAGCTTTGTCCGTGATAAACTGAGCAAATCTCTCACTTCAAGATTTCTCAGGACGATGAAAAAGAAACGCCCCGTACTTCAGGATGTCGCCGATCGCGTCGGTGTGACCAAAATGACGGTCAGCCGTTTTTTACGTAACCCGGAACAGGTTTCCGTGGCGTTGCGTGGCAAGATTGCCGCCGCCCTTGATGAACTGGGTTATATCCCCAACCGCGCACCCGATATTCTCTCCAATGCGACCAGCCGTGCGGTGGGCGTCCTGCTTCCTTCCTTAACCAACCAGGTTTTCGCCGAAGTGCTGCGCGGTATCGAAAGCGTCACCGATGCGTTTGGCTATCAGACCATGCTCGCCCACTACGGGTACAAGCCGGAACTGGAAGAGGAACGTCTTGAATCGATGCTTTCCTGGAACATCGACGGGCTGATTTTAACGGAACGTACCCACACGCCGCGCACGCTGAAAATGATTCAGGTGGCGGGCATTCCGGTGGTGGAACTGATGGACAGCCAGTCGCCGTGCCTCGACATTGCCGTTGGGTTCGATAACTTTGAAGCGGCGCGTCAGATGACGGCGGCCATTATTGCCCGCGGCCATCGCCATATCGCATACCTGGGTGCACGACTGGATGAACGTACTATCATCAAACAGAAGGGATACGAGCAGGCGATGCTCGACGCCGGTTTAACCCCGTACAGCGTAATGGTGGAGCAATCGTCATCTTATACGTCGGGTATTGAGCTGATGCGTCAGGCGCGACGCGAGTATCCGCAACTGGACGGTATTTTCTGTACCAACGATGACCTTGCGGTGGGCGCGGCGTTTGAGTGTCAGCGTCTGGGGCTGAAGATCCCTGATGACATGGCGATTGCCGGCTTCCACGGTCACGACATCGGCCAGGTGATGGAGCCGCGGCTGGCAAGCGTCCTGACCCCGCGCGAACGCATGGGGCGCATTGGTGCAGAACGCCTGCTGGCGCGCATTCGTGGTGAGGCAGTTACCCCTAAAATGTTAGATTTAGGTTTCACCTTGTCACCGGGTGGATCTATTTAATCCGACAAATTTGAAGTAGCTCACACTTATTCACATCGCGCACGTTTGGATATTGCTTCTCTTTTGCCCCGGCAGGACAATGTTACCGATAACTGTTACCCGTAACAATTGACTGAGGGACACCCTTTGAGCACGACTAATCACGATCACCACGTTTACGTCCTGATGGGCGTGTCCGGTAGCGGTAAATCTGCCGTGGCGAGCGAAGTGGCGCATCAACTCCAGGCTGCGTTTCTTGATGGTGACTTCCTCCATCCGCGCAGCAACATCATGAAAATGGCTTCCGGCGAGCCGCTGAACGACGACGACCGCAAACCGTGGTTGCAGGCGCTGAATGACGCCGCGTTCGCGATGCAGCGCACCAACAAAGTCTCCCTGATCGTCTGCTCCGCGCTGAAAAAAACCTATCGCGACCTGCTGCGCGACGGCAATCCGAACCTCTCTTTCATCTACCTGAAAGGCGATTTCGGGGTGATTGAAAGCCGTCTGAAGGCGCGTAAAGGCCACTTCTTCAAAACCCAGATGCTGGTCACGCAGTTCGAGGCGTTGCAGGAGCCGGGTGCTGACGAGCAGGATGTCTTAGTGGTTGATATCGATCAGCCGCTGGAAGGTGTTGTAGCCAGCACCATCGAGGTTATTAATAAAAGGCAGTAAGTTTTGAGTACATTAACGCTAGTTCTGACAGCAGTGGGTTCGGTATTGCTGCTGCTGTTTTTAGTGATGAAGGCGCGTATGCATGCCTTCGTTGCTTTGATGGTGGTTTCTATTGGTGCAGGTCTCTTTTCCGGTATGCCGCTCGACAAAATCGCGGCGACGATGGAAAAAGGGATGGGCGGCACGCTGGGCTTCCTGGCCATTGTGGTGGCGCTGGGCGCGATGTTTGGCAAGATCCTGCACGAGACGGGCGCGGTCGACCAGATTGCCGTCAAGATGCTGAAATCCTTCGGACACAGCCGTGCGCACTACGCGATTGGTCTGGCCGGTCTGATTTGCGCGCTGCCGCTGTTCTTTGAAGTGGCGGTTGTGCTGCTCATTAGCGTGGCGTTTTCAATGGCGCGTCATACCGGTACGAACCTCGTGAAGCTGGTCATTCCGCTGTTTGCGGGCGTGGCGGCGGCCGCGGCGTTTCTGCTGCCCGGGCCTGCCCCGATGCTGCTGGCCTCCCAGATGCACGCGGACTTTGGCTGGATGATCCTGATTGGCCTGTGCGCTGCGATCCCGGGGATGATTATCGCCGGTCCGCTGTGGGGCAACTTCATCAGCCGCTACGTTGAGCTGCACATCCCGGACGACATCTCCGAGCCGCACCTGGGCGAAGGCAAAATGCCGTCCTTCGGCTTTAGTCTTTCTTTGATCCTGCTCCCGCTGGTGCTGGTGGGTCTGAAAACCATCGCGGCGCGCTTTGTGCCGGTCGGTTCAACCGCGTACGAATGGTTCGAGTTTATTGGTCACCCGTTCACGGCGATCCTGGTGGCGTGTCTGGTGGCGATTTACGGCCTGGCGATGCGTCAGGGCATGCCGAAAGACCGCGTGATGGAGATTTGCGGCGCTGCGCTGCAACCGGCGGGTATCATTCTGCTGGTGATCGGTGCCGGTGGCGTGTTCAAACAGGTGCTGGTGGACTCCGGTGTGGGTCCGGCACTGGGCGAAGCGCTGACCGGAATGGGACTGCCGATTGCGGTCACCTGCTTCGTGCTGGCTGCGGCGGTGCGTATCATTCAGGGCTCCGCGACCGTGGCATGCTTAACCGCCGTGGGCCTGGTGATGCCGGTGATTGAACAGCTGAACTACTCCGGCGCGCAGATGGCGGCGCTCTCTATCTGTATCGCGGGCGGCTCGATTGTGGTTTCACACGTAAACGACGCCGGCTTCTGGCTGTTCGGTAAATTTACCGGCGCCACCGAAGCGCAAACCCTGAAAACCTGGACGCTGATGGAAACCATCCTCGGCACCACAGGTGCGATTGTCGGGATGATTGCGTTTACGCTCCTGAGCTAACGAGGCTGTATGTGTGTCGGGTGGCGGCTTCGCCTTACCCGACCTACAAAATACCTCAGGTCCCGTAGGCCGGGTAAGCGTGAGCGCCACCCGGCTTTTTTACATCCTCATCCCTTCATCCACGCCCGGATCCCGTCAAGGAACATCTGCGTCGCCATCATCACCAGAATCAGCCCCATCAGACGCTCCAGCGCGTTCACCCCTTTCTCACCCAGCAGGCGCAGGAACAGCGACGACTGCAACAGGATAATAAACGTCCCGCCCCAGGCGATCAGCAGGGCAATCACCAGATGGCTCATCTGATTCGGATACTGATGCGACAACAGCATCAGCGTTGCCAGAATCGTTGGTCCCGCGACCAGCGGGATCGCCAGCGGCACGATAAACGGCTCTTCGCCCGCGGGCAGGCCGCTGCTGCTGCCTTCCGCGCTCGGGAAAATCATCTTAATGGCGATCAGGAACAAAATTATCCCGCCGGAAATGGAGACCGTTTCGGCGCGTAAGTTCAGGAAAGCGAGGATTTTTTCCCCGGCGAACAGGAAGATAAACATCACCAGCAGGGCGATGAGCAGCTCGCGGATCATGATCGCCCGGCGGCGCTTCGGCTCGGTGTGCTTCAGCACCGACATGAAGATCGGCAGATTACCGAGCGGATCCATAATCAGGATCAATAAAACCGCTGCGGAAATGATTTCACTCATCTTAAATTATCCCTGATACTTATTGTGGTCATTGCGATGATTAGCACTTTTTCTGATTGCCGGGCAATCATCGATTAATTTCGCTTGCGACTTTGGCAGCATTTTGTAATGTGAAGCATATCCCAGTTCAATACTGGCTTGCACAATCAGCACACACCCCTTGCAGGAAAAAAATGCTATGAAAAACGTTGGTTTTATCGGCTGGCGCGGTATGGTCGGCTCTGTACTCATGCAACGCATGGTTGAAGAGCGCGATTTCGACGCCATCCGCCCGGTCTTCTTCTCCACTTCCCAGCTCGGCCAGGCTGCACCGTCCTTTGGGGGTACCACAGGCACGTTGCAGGACGCTTACGATCTGGAAGCGCTGAAGGCACTCGACATTATTGTGACCTGCCAGGGCGGCGATTATACCAACGAAATCTATCCGAAGCTGCGTGAAAGCGGCTGGCAGGGCTACTGGATTGACGCGGCCTCGTCGCTGCGCATGAAAGACGATGCCATCATTATTCTCGACCCGGTTAACCAGGACGTCATCACCGATGGCCTGAACAACGGCGTGAAAACCTTTGTTGGCGGCAACTGCACCGTCAGCCTGATGCTGATGTCCCTCGGCGGCCTGTTCGCGCAGGATCTGGTGGAGTGGGTCTCTGTGGCAACGTACCAGGCCGCGTCCGGCGGCGGCGCACGCCACATGCGCGAGCTGCTGACCCAGATGGGCCAGCTGCACCACAGCGTCGCGACCGAGCTGGCAGACCCGGCATCCGCCATCCTCGACATCGAGCGCAAAGTCACTCAGCTGACCCGCAGCGGCGAGCTGCCGGTGGATAACTTTGGCGTACCGCTGGCCGGTGGCCTGATCCCGTGGATCGACAAACAGCTGGATAACGGCCAGACCCGCGAAGAGTGGAAGGGCCAGGCGGAGACCAACAAAATCCTCGCCACCGCGAACACCATTCCGGTTGACGGTCTGTGCGTGCGTATCGGCGCGCTGCGCTGCCACAGCCAGGCCTTCACCATTAAACTGAAAAAAGATGTGTCTATTCCGACCGTGGAAGAGCTGCTGGCCGCGCACAACCCGTGGGCGAAAGTGGTGCCAAACGATCGCGATATCACCATGCGCGAGCTCACCCCGGCTGCCGTTACCGGCACGCTGACCACGCCGGTTGGCCGCCTGCGCAAGCTGAACATAGGGCCGGAGTACCTCTCCGCCTTCACCGTTGGCGACCAGCTGCTGTGGGGTGCCGCCGAGCCGCTGCGCCGCATGCTGCGCCAGCTGGCGTAATAATTTGTTAAACACGGGGGGTGATTGTCACCCCCTTTTTTTGCGTACTACATGGAGTAAAACGCAGATGTCTTATTTTTTATCAGGAGGAACCACGACGTTGGCTATGCTTTAAGGAAGATTTATTTCTCACCTGAGGGTAGGGCGGAGCAGAGAGGATTAACTGCACCGTTTAGGTCACATTAAAAGTCGTCCCGGAGCGCGTAAAAAGGGCGACATAAAAAAACAGGATGAATACCATGTCCGATCGTATTTCGAGAGACGTGATTAATGCGCTTATCGCGGGTCATTTTGCCGACCCCTTTTCTGTGCTAGGGATGCACCGTACAGAGGCCGGACTGGAAGTTCGGGCGCTGTTACCGGATGCGACAGAAGTGTGGGTTATCGAACCCAAAACCGGCCGCAAGGTGGGTAATCTGGAATGCCTCGACTCGCGTGGCTTCTTCTCGGGCGTCATGCCCCGTCGTAAAAACCCCTTTCGCTATCAGCTTGCCGTTATCTGGCACGGTCAGCAAAACCTGATTGACGATCCCTACAGCTTTGGGCCGCTCTTAAAAGAGATGGATGCCTGGCTGCTGTCCGAAGGAACCCATTTACGCCCCTACGAAACGCTGGGTGCCCACGCGGATACCATGGACGGTATCACCGGCACGCGCTTTGCCGTATGGGCACCAAACGCCCAGCGCGTCTCCGTCGTTGGGCAGTTCAACTACTGGGACGGTCGTCGTCACCCGATGCGCCTGCGCCGGGAAACCGGCATCTGGGAGCTGTTTATCCCCGGGGCGCATAACGGCCTGCTCTACAAATTCGAGATGATCGATGCCAGCGGCAAGCTGCGTATTAAATCTGACCCGTACGCCTTTGAGGCTGAACTGCGCCCGAATACCGCCTCGCTGATTTGCGGCCTGCCGGAAAAGGTCGTCCAGAGCGAGGAGCGCAAGCAGGCCAACCGCTTTGATGCGCCGATCTCCGTCTATGAGGTGCATCTCGGCTCCTGGCGTCGCCACACGGACAACAACTTCTGGCTGAGCTACCGCGAGCTGGCGGACCAGCTGGTGCCGTACGCCAAATGGATGGGCTTTACCCATCTGGAGCTGCTGCCGATCAACGAACACCCGTTCGACGGCAGCTGGGGCTACCAGCCAACCGGGCTGTATGCGCCTACGCGCCGCTTCGGCACCCGCGATGACTTCCGCTATTTCATTGATGCCGCGCACGCCGCCGGGCTGAACGTCATCCTCGACTGGGTACCGGGCCACTTCCCGTCGGACGATTTTGCGCTGGCAGAGTTCGACGGCACGAAGCTGTACGAGCACAGCGACCCGCGCGAAGGCTATCACCAGGACTGGAACACGCTGATCTACAACTACGGTCGCCGTGAAGTGTCGAATTACCTGGTGGGGAATGCGCTGTACTGGATCGAACGCTTCGGCATTGATGCCCTGCGCGTCGATGCGGTGGCGTCGATGATCTACCGTGACTACAGCCGCAAAGAGGGCGAGTGGATCCCGAACGAGTTTGGCGGACGTGAAAACCTCGAAGCGATTGAGTTTCTGCGCAACACCAACCGCATCATCGGTGAGCAGGTGGAAGGCGCCGTGACCATGGCGGAAGAGTCCACGGACTTTCCGGGCGTTTCCCGTCCACCGTCAATGGGCGGCCTGGGCTTCTGGTACAAGTGGAACCTCGGCTGGATGCACGACACGCTCGACTACATGAAGCTCGACCCGGTTTATCGTCAGTATCACCACGATAAGCTCACCTTCGGGCTGCTCTACAACTTCACCGAAAACTTCATGCTGCCGCTGTCGCACGATGAAGTGGTGCACGGCAAGAAATCTATTCTCGACCGCATGCCGGGGGACCCGTGGCAGAAGTTTGCCAACCTGCGCGCCTATTACGGCTGGATGTTTGCCTTCCCCGGCAAAAAGCTGCTGTTTATGGGCAACGAATTTGCGCAGGGGCGCGAATGGAACCACGACACCAGCCTTGACTGGCACCTGCTGGAAGGCGCGGACAACTGGCACCACGGCGTACAGCGTCTGGTGCGCGACCTGAACCTGACCTACCGCCATCACAAAGCGCTGCACGAGCTGGACTTCGATCCGTACGGCTTTGAGTGGCTGGTGGTGGACGACCACGCGCGCTCGGTGTTTGTCTTTGTCCGTCGTGACAAAGCGGGTAACGAGATCATCGTTGCCAGCAACTTCACGCCAGTGCCGCGCGAACACTACCGCTTCGGCATTAACCAGCCGGGTAAATGGCGCGAAATTCTGAACACCGACTCCATGCACTACCACGGCAGTAACGCCGGTAACGGCGGGCTGGTGCAGAGCGATGCGATTGAAAGCCACGGTCGTCCGAACTCCCTGAGCCTGACGCTGCCGCCGCTGAGCACCATCTGGCTGGTGCGGGAGGGCGAATGACGCAGCTCTCGGCAGGTAAACCCGAACCGCTCGGGGCGAGTTTTGACGGAAAGGGGGTGAACTTCACGCTCTTTTCTGCCCATGCGGAGCGGGTGGAACTCTGTGTGTTTGACGGGGAAGGTAACGAGCACCGTTACGATTTACCGTCCCGCACGGGGGATACCTGGCACGGTTACCTGTCCGGCGGGCGTCCGGGAATGCACTACGGTTTTCGCGTACACGGCCCGTGGGAGCCATCTCAGGGGCACTGGTTTAACCCGGCAAAGCTGCTGATTGACCCGTGCGCGCACCGCGTGGACGGCGAGTTTAAAGACGACCCGCTGTTCCACGTCGGCTACGGGGAACCTGACCACCGCGACAGCGCGCCCGTCGCGCCCAAAAGCGTGGTGGTGCACGATCTCTACGACTGGGAAGATGATGCCCCGCCGCGCACGCCGTGGGGTAATACCGTCATCTATGAAGCCCACGTCAAAGGGCTGACGTATCTGCACCCGTCGATCCCCAAAGAGATGCGCGGCACCTACAAAGCGCTGGGGCATCCGACAATGGTCGCTTACCTGAAGCAGTTAGGGATCACCGCGCTGGAGCTACTGCCGGTGGCGCATTTCGCCAGCGAGCCGCGTCTTCAGCGTCTTGGGTTAAGCAACTACTGGGGCTACAACCCGCTGGCGATGTTCGCGCTCGACCCGCGCTACGCGGTGCATCCGGAGAAAGCGCGGGACGAGTTTCGTGATGCGGTGAAGGCGCTTCACGCGGCGGGCATTGAGGTCATTCTGGACGTGGTGCTGAACCACAGTGCGGAAAGCGATCTTGACGGTCCAACGCTCTCACAGCGCGGAATCGATAACCGTAGCTATTATTGGATCAGGGACGACGGCGATTATGAAAACTGGACCGGGTGCGGTAACACCCTCAACCTCAGCCATCCGGCCGTTACGCATTACGCGTACGAATGCCTGAAATACTGGGTTGAGACGTTCCACGTGGACGGTTTTCGTTTCGACCTGGCGCCGGTGATGGGGCGCACTCCGGCATTTAGCCAGCAGGCGCCGCTGTTTGAGGCGATAAAAAACTGCCCGGTGCTCTCAACGGTGAAGCTGATTGCGGAACCCTGGGACATTGGTGAAGGCGGTTATCAGGTGGGGAACTTCCCGCCGCTGTTTGCCGAGTGGAACGATCACTTCCGCGACGCCGTCCGTCGCTTCTGGCTGGCGCGCGATCTGTCGCTCGGAGAGTTCGCCGGACGCTTTGCCGGCTCGAGCGATCTCTTTAAGCGCGACGGAAAACGTCCGTCGGCCACCATTAACCTGGTGACGGCACACGACGGTTTCACGCTGCGCGACTGCGTTTGTTTCAATCAGAAACACAATGAGGCAAACGGCGAGGAGAATCGCGATGGGACTAACAATAACCATAGCTTTAACCATGGTATAGAAGGGTTAGGCGGAAGTCTGGACGTGATCGAGCGGCGACGCGCCAGCGTTCATGCGCTGCTGACGACGCTTTTGTTGTCGCAGGGCACGCCAATGTTGCTGGCAGGCGATGAGCACGGTCACAGCCAGCACGGCAACAACAACGCCTATTGCCAGGACAACACCCTGACCTGGCTCGACTGGGGAGAAGCGAACAGCGGGTTGACTCATTTCACCGCGGCGCTGATCCATCTTCGCCAGCGCATCCCCGCGCTCACCGCCGACAGCTGGTGGGAAGAGGGCGACGGCAACGTTCGCTGGCTGAATAAAGACGCGCAATCGTTAAGCGCGCAAGAGTGGCAACACGGCATACCCTGTCTGCAAATCCTGCTTTCGGATGCGTGGCTGGTGACGCTGAACGCGACGGATGACGTCGCAGAGATTGTTTTACCTGACGGGGAATGGCGAGCCATTCCTCCCTTTGCCGGAGCGGATAATCCGGTTGTTATGGCTGTCTGGCACGGGCCTGCGCACGGAGTGTGCGTATTCCAAAGATGATAAAAAAGGAGTTAGTCATGGTTAGATTAGAGAAGAACGATCCGTTAATGTTGGCGCGCCAGCTACCATTAAAAACAGTTGCCCTGATACTTGCGGGCGGGCGTGGTACCCGTCTGAAAGATTTGACCATCAAGCGCGCCAAGCCGGCGGTTCACTTTGGTGGTAAGTTCCGTATTATCGATTTTGCACTCTCCAACTGCCTTAACTCAGGCATTCGCCGCATTGGCGTCATTACGCAGTATCAGTCGCACACGCTGGTGCAGCACATTCAGCGCGGCTGGTCATTCTTCAGCGAAGAGATGAACGAGTTTGTCGATCTGCTTCCCGCGCAGCAGCGCGTACACGGGGAAAACTGGTACCGCGGCACGGCGGATGCGGTGACCCAAAACCTCGACATCATTCGCCGCTACAACGCGGAATACGTCGTGATCCTCGCGGGGGACCACATCTACAAGCAAGATTACTCCCACATGCTGATCGACCATGTCGAAAAAGGGGCGCGCTGCACCGTGGCGTGTCTGCCGGTGCCCGTTGCGGAAGCAACCGCGTTCGGCGTGATGCACGTGGATGCGGACGACAAGATTATCGATTTTGTTGAAAAGCCGGCGAACCCGCCAACCATGCCGGGGGATGACACCAAATCGCTCGCCAGCATGGGGATCTATGTCTTTGATGCTGACTATCTTTATGAGCTGCTGGAAGAAGACGACACAGACGAAAACTCCAGCCACGATTTCGGCAAAGACATTATCCCGAAAATTACCAAAGCTGGCATGGCGTATGCACATCCGTTCCCGCTGTCCTGCGTACAGTCCGATCCGAATGCGGAACCCTACTGGCGCGATGTGGGAACCCTGGAAGCGTACTGGAAAGCCAACCTCGATCTGGCGTCCGTGACGCCTGAGCTGGATATGTACGACCAGAACTGGCCAATACGCACCCATATGGAATCGCTGCCGCCGGCGAAGTTCGTGCAGGACCGCTCCGGCAGCCACGGTATGACGCTGAACTCGCTGGTCTCTGGCGGGTGCATTATCTCCGGTTCGGTGGTGGTGCAGTCCGTGCTGTTCCCGCGCGTGCGTATAAACTCATTCTGTAATATCGATTCGGCAGTTCTGCTGCCGGACGTCTGGGTAGGGCGCTCATGTCGTCTGCGTCGCTGCGTCATTGACCGCGCCTGCGTCATTCCCGAAGGGATGGTGATTGGGGAAAACGCGGAAGAAGATGCGCGTCGTTTCTACCGTTCGGAAGAGGGGATCGTGTTAGTAACACGGGAAATGTTGCGGAAGCTGCAAATCAAACAGGAGCGATGATGCAGGTTTTACACGTATGTTCTGAGATGTTCCCGTTGTTAAAAACGGGCGGACTGGCGGATGTTCTTGGTGCACTACCGGCGGCGCAAATTGCCGGAGGGGTAGATACCCGCGTGTTGTTGCCCGCTTTTCCGGATATCCGGCGCGGTATTCCTGATGCAAAGGTTGTTTCCCGTCGCGAGACCTTCGCTGGACGTATCACCCTGCTGTTTGGACATTACAATGGGGTAGGCATTTACCTGATCGATGCGCCGCATTTATACGACCGTCCCGGCAGCCCGTATCACGATACCAACCTGTATGCCTATACCGATAACGTGCTGCGCTTTGCCCTGCTCGGCTGGGTGGGGGCGGAGATGGCCGTCGGGCTGGATCCGTTCTGGCGTCCGAACGTGGTGCACGCGCACGACTGGCATGCGGGGCTGGCACCCGCGTATCTGGCGGCGAAGGGGCATCCGGCCAAATCGGTGTTTACCGTGCACAACCTGGCGTATCAGGGCATGTATTACGCCCATCACATGAATGACATCGATCTGCCATGGTCGTTCTTTAACATGCACGGGCTGGAGTTTAACGGACAGATTTCGTTCCTGAAGGCGGGGCTGTACTACGCCGACCACATTACAGCGGTCAGCCCAACCTACGCGCGTGAAATTACCCAGCCGGAGTTCGGTTACGGTATGGAAGGGCTGCTGCAACAGCGCCACCGTGAAGGCCGCCTGTCGGGCATTCTGAACGGCGTGGATGAACAGATCTGGAATCCGGAAACGGACCTCCTGCTGGCGGCGCGCTATGGTCGCGACTCGGTGGAAGACAAAGCGGAAAACAAGCGCCAGCTACAGATTGCGATGGGGCTGAAGGTCAACGACAAGGTGCCGCTGTTTGCGGTGGTCAGCCGCCTGACCAGCCAGAAAGGGCTGGATCTGGTGCTGGAGGCGCTGCCGGGATTACTGGAGCAGGGCGGTCAGCTGGCGCTGCTTGGCGCGGGCGACCCGGTCTTGCAGGAAGGTTTCCTGGCGGCCGCGGCGGAACACCCGGGGCAGGTGGGCGTGCAGATCGGTTATCACGAAGCCTTTTCGCACCGCATCATGGGCGGCGCGGACGTGATTCTGGTGCCGAGCCGTTTCGAGCCCTGCGGCCTGACGCAGCTCTATGGCCTGAAATACGGCACGTTGCCGCTGGTGCGGCGCACGGGCGGGCTGGCGGATACGGTGTCTGACAGTTCTCTGGAAAACCTGGCGGACGGTATCGCCAGCGGGTTTGTCTTTGAGGACAGTAATGCCTGGTCGCTGCTTCGGGCGATCCGGCGTGCGTTCGTCTTGTGGTCCCGTCCATCCCTGTGGCGTTACGTCCAACGTCAGGCGATGTCCATGGACTTTGGCTGGCACGTTGCGGCGCAGTCCTACCGCGACCTTTATCAACGCTTGATGTAACGAGGCGAAGTGACAGATATGAACGCTCCATTTAGCTACTCTTCCCCCACGCTCAGCGTTGAGGCGTTAAAGCACTCCATCGCCTATAAGCTGATGTTTACCATTGGGAAAGACCCCGTTATTGCCAACAAGCACGAATGGCTGAACGCCACGCTGTTTGCGGTGCGTGACCGTATGGTCGAACGCTGGCTGCGCTCCAACCGCGCCCAGCTTTCGCAGGAGACGCGACAGGTGTATTACCTGTCGATGGAGTTTTTGATTGGTCGCACCCTCTCCAACGCGCTGCTGTCGCTCGGGATTTATGACGACGTCAAAAACGCGCTGGAAGAGATGGGTCTGGATTTAGAAGAGCTGATTGACGAAGAGAACGACCCGGGGCTGGGTAACGGTGGTCTGGGGCGTCTTGCCGCGTGCTTCCTTGACTCGCTGGCAACGCTGGCGCTGCCGGGGCGCGGCTACGGTATTCGCTACGACTACGGCATGTTCAAGCAGAACATCGTCGATGGCCGTCAGAAAGAGTCCCCGGACTACTGGCTGGAATACGGTAACCCGTGGGAGTTCAAGCGCCACAACACGCGCTACAAGGTGCGTTTTGGCGGGCGTATTCAGCAGGAAGGGAAAAAATCCCGCTGGGTGGAAACTGAAGAGATCCTCGCCGTGGCCTATGACCAGATCATCCCCGGCTACGACACCGATGCGACCAACACGCTGCGCCTGTGGAACGCGCAGGCCAGCAGCGAGATCAACCTGGGTAAATTCAACCAGGGCGACTACTTCGCGGCGGTGGAAGATAAAAACCACTCCGAGAACGTCTCCCGCGTGCTTTACCCGGATGACTCCACCTATTCGGGCCGCGAGCTGCGCCTGCGTCAGGAGTATTTCCTCGTCTCGGCAACGATTCAGGATATTCTCAGCCGTCACTATCAGCTGCACAAAACCTACGCCAACCTGGCGGAGAAGACCGCGATTCACCTCAATGACACCCATCCGGTGCTGTCGATCCCCGAGCTGATGCGACTGCTGATTGACGAGCATAAGTTCAGCTGGGACGACGCGTTTGAGGTGACCTGTCAGGTGTTCTCGTACACCAACCATACGCTGATGAGTGAAGCGCTGGAGACGTGGCCGGTGGACATGCTCGGCAAAATTCTGCCGCGCCATCTGCAAATCATCTTCGAGATCAACGACTACTTCCTCAAGACCTTGCAGGAGCAGTACCCGAACGATACCGGCCTGCTGAGCCGCGCGTCGATCATTGATGAATCCAACGGACGCCGCGTACGCATGGCCTGGCTGGCGGTGGTGATCAGCCACAAGGTGAACGGCGTGTCAGAGCTGCACTCGAACCTGATGGTGCAGTCGCTGTTTGCGGACTTCGCGAAGATCTTCCCGACGCGTTTCTGCAACGTAACCAACGGCGTCACGCCGCGCCGCTGGCTGGCGCTGGCGAACCAGCCGCTCTCCGACGTGCTTGATGAGAACATTGGCCGCACCTGGCGCACCGATTTGAGCCAGCTGAGCGAGCTTGAGCAGCACATTGATTTCCCGACGGTGAACAAAGCCGTACGGGAAGCCAAGCTGCTGAACAAGAAACGTCTGGCGGTGTGGCTGGCGATGCACCTCAACGTGGTGGCGAACCCGAAAGCGTTGTTTGACGTGCAGATCAAGCGTATCCACGAGTACAAGCGTCAGCTGATGAACGTGCTGCACGTGATCACCCACTACAACCGCATTAAGGCTGACCCGACGGCGGAATGGGTGCCGCGCGTGAAAATCTTTGCCGGCAAGGCGGCGTCCGCGTACTACATGGCGAAGCACATTATTCACCTCATCAACGATGTGGCGAAGGTGGTCAACCACGATCCGGACATTGGCGACAAGCTGAAGGTGGTATTCATCCCGAACTACAGCGTGAGCCTGGCGCAGCTGATCATTCCGGCGGCGGATCTCTCCGAGCAGATTTCCACGGCGGGGACGGAAGCGTCCGGCACCAGCAACATGAAGTTTGCCCTGAACGGCGCGCTGACCATCGGCACGCTGGACGGCGCAAACGTCGAGATGCTTGAGCATGTGGGGGAGGAGAATATCTTTATCTTCGGCAATACGGCGGAAGAAGTGGAGTCGCTTCGCAAGCAGGGCTACTCGCCGCGCGAATATTACGAAGAGGATGAAGAGCTACGCCAGGTGCTGACGCAAATTGCCACCGGGGTGTTTAACCCTGAGGAGCCTGGACGCTATCGTGACCTGGTGGACTCGCTGATTAACTTCGGCGATCACTATCAGGTGCTGGCGGATTACCGCAGCTACGTGGACTGTCAGGACAGGGTAGACGAGCTGTACCGTCAGCAGGAGAAGTGGACCAGCGCCGCGATGCATAACATCGCCAACATGGGGTACTTCTCGTCAGACAGAACCATCAAGGAGTATGCCGAGAACATCTGGCATATTGATCCGGTGCGGTTGTAAAACAAAGCCGGGTGGCGGCTCCGCCTTACCCGGCCTACTCGATCCTGTAGGCCCGGTAAGCGCAGCGCCACCGGGCATTTTTTGTCACCCTCAGGACGCCAGCGACAATTCACGCTTTCCCGCATGTTGCGCCAGCCACTGCGCGACGCGAGACTGCTGCTCGGCATTCAGCCACATCCCTTCTTTAGTACGACGCCAGATGGCATCGTCCAGGCGGCGCACCCACTCGTGTTCAACCAGGTAGCGCAGCTCCGCTTCATACAGCTCATGACCGAAATGCTCGCCCAGGTCGCCAATCTCTTTCGCGTCGCCGAGGAACAGCTCGGTATTGCTGCCGTAGGTGCGGGCATAGTGGCGAGCCATCCCTTCGGTGATGAACGGGAAGCGGCGACGCAGCTTCGCGGCGTAATCGTCGCGGTTATCGCCGATATCTCCGCCCGGCAGTACCGCCTCTTTGGTCCACGCGGGGCCGATGCCTTTATAGTACGGCGCCAGTTTTTCCAGCGCGTGCTCGGCCAGCTTGCGGTAGGTGGTGAGCTTGCCGCCAAACACCGACAGCAGCGGTGCCTGACCGTCTACGTCATGAATATCGAGCGTATAGTCGCGGGTGATGGCCTGCGGTGAGTCAGATTCGTCATCGCACAGCGGACGCACGCCGGAGTAGGTCCAGACCACGTCATCGCGCGCCAGCTGTTTCTTAAAGTGCGCGTTGTACACCTTCAGCAGGTAGCTGACTTCACTCTCGTCGATCTCAACGTTTTTCGGATCGCCTTTGTACTCCACGTCGGTGGTGCCGATGATGGAGAACTCGTCCATCCACGGGATCACAAACACGATGCGCTTGTCTTCGTTTTGCAGGATGTAGGCCTGCTTCTGGGTATGTACGCGCGGCACCACAATGTGGCTGCCCTTGATCAGGCGAATGCCGTACGGTGAAGGCAGGTGCATTCCATCGTCGAAGAACTGCTTCACCCACGGGCCGGTGGCGTTCACCAGGCCGCGTGCTTTCCAGCTGAACTTCTCGCCGGTATCCACGTCTTCTGCTTCCACAATCCACAGGCCGTTTTCGCGGCGGGCGGCGGTCGCGCGGGTGCGGGTTTTCACCTCGCCGCCTTTCTTCTCGACCATCTGGGCGTTAGCCAGCACCAGACGCGCATCGTCCACCCAGCAGTCGGAATATTCGAAACCGCGCACGATTTCAGGCTTAAGGACCGATTCTGAGCCAAAACGCAAACCGTTCGAACCCGGCAGGCTGGTGCGTTTGCCGAGATGATCGTACATAAACAGGCCGATGCGGATCATCCACGCCGGGCGCAGGTGCGGGCGGTGAGGCAGGCGGAAGCGCATCGGGATCGCCAGATGCGGGGCCATTTTCAGCAGCACTTCGCGTTCGGCCAGCGCTTCGCTGACCAGGCGGAATTCGTAGTGTTCCAGGTAGCGCAGGCCACCGTGGATCAGCTTGGAGCTGGCGGACGACGTCGCGCAGGCGAGATCGTTAGCTTCCAGCATCAGCACGGATAAACCGCGTCCTGCGGCATCAACCGCAATACCGGCACCGTTGATGCCACCGCCTATCACAATCAGATCTTTGGTTTCCATAACACCCTCATGCACTTTCGTTAAAGCTCAGAAATGTTCGATATCGCTCATAATAGCAAAGGAACGCGCTTTTGGTAACATCAAAAAAACAATTTAGAGTGATATGGATAACATAATGGCGTTTACCCGCCGCCAGGACGTACACTACGGGGTAAAATCTTGTCG
Organism: Enterobacter cloacae complex sp. I2; assembly: GCF_014896205.1. Taxonomy (NCBI): domain Bacteria; kingdom Pseudomonadati; phylum Pseudomonadota; class Gammaproteobacteria; order Enterobacterales; family Enterobacteriaceae; genus Enterobacter; species Enterobacter cloacae complex sp. I2. The sequence goes on along the minus strand of NZ_JADBRA010000007.1, from coordinate 79,539 downwards.
TTGACCACTGTAAAGAGAACACCATGGATCAGTTTGAATGTATTAACGTAGAAGAAGCCCATCAGAAGATGCACCAGAAAACCGCGGTGCTGGTGGACATCCGCGATCCGCAGAGCTTTGCCATGGGCCACACGCCGGGCGCGTTCCATTTGACCAACGACACGCTGGGCGCGTTTATGCGCGATAACGACTTCGAAACCCCGGTGATGGTGATGTGTTACCACGGCAACAGCAGTAAAGGCGCAGCGCAGTATCTGATCCAGCAGGGCTACGATGCGGTGTACAGCGTCGACGGCGGCTTTGATGCCTGGCACCGTCATTTCCCGGCAGAAGTTGAATACGCGTTTGAGCGCTGATCCCGCTATACTGTCCCCTTTTGTGTGGAAATAAGCGACCGCTGCCCATGTTGATGATCACCTCTTTTACCAACCCGCGCGTCGCCCAGGCGTTTGTCGACTATATGGCGACGCAGGGCATAATCCTGACTATTCAGCAGCATACGCAGACGGACGTCTGGCTGGCGGACGAAAGCCAGGCCGAGCGCGTGAACGCCGAGCTGGCGCGTTTTCTGGAAAACCCGGGCGACCCGCGCTATCTGGCGGCAAGCTGGCAGTCCGGACAGACCGGCAGCGGACTGCATTACAGCCGCTTTCCCTTCCTTGCCACGATACGCGAGCGCGCGGGCCCGTTTACGCTGCTGCTGATGGCAGCCTGCATTATTGTCTTCATTATTATGAACGTGGTGGGCGACCAGAGCGTGATGATTGCCCTCGCATGGCCGTACGATCCCTCCCTGCAATTTGACGTCTGGCGCTACTTCACGCATGCGCTGATGCACTTCTCGGTGATGCATATCCTCTTTAACCTGCTGTGGTGGTGGTATCTCGGCGGGGCGGTGGAGAAGCGGCTCGGCAGCGGCAAGCTGATTGTCATCACCGTGATCAGCGCCCTGTTGAGCGGCTATGTGCAGCATAAATTCAGCGGCCCGTGGTTTGGCGGGTTATCCGGCGTGGTTTACGCCCTGATGGGCTACGCCTGGCTCAGAGGCGAGCGCGACCCGGAAAGCGGCATCTATTTACAACGTGGATTAATAACCTTTGCGTTAATATGGCTTATTGCCGGATGGTTTGATCTGTTTGGTATGTCTATCGCCAATGGTGCGCACGTTACCGGCCTGGCGGTCGGGCTGGCGATGGCGCTTGCCGATACGCTCCATGAGCGAAAACGAACATAATTCTCAGGGATAATTGATGAAACAAACACAACGTCATGACGCCATTATCGAACTGGTCAAAAAACAGGGATACGTCAGTACCGAAGAGCTGGTCGAGCAGTTTGCCGTCAGCCCGCAAACCATCCGTCGTGACCTGAACGACCTTGCCGATCAGAACCGTATTCTGCGGCATCACGGCGGCGCCGCGCTGCCGTCCAGCTCGGTGAACACCTCGTGGCATGACCGTAAGGCGACGCAAACGGCAGAGAAAGAGCGTATCGCCCGTAAGGTTGCGAGCCAGATCCCGAACGGCGCGACGCTGTTTATTGATATCGGCACCACGCCGGAAGCGGTCGCCCACGCGCTGCTGGATCACGAGAACCTGCGCGTGGTCACTAACAACCTGAACGTGGCCAACACCCTGATGCAGAAGGATGATTTCCGCATCATCCTCGCGGGCGGCGAGCTACGCAGCCGCGACGGGGGCATTATCGGTGAAGCGACGCTCGATTTTATCTCCCAGTTCCGCCTCGATTTCGGCATTCTGGGGATCAGCGGCATCGACACCGACGGCTCGCTGCTGGAGTTTGATTATCATGAGGTACGCACCAAGCGCGCGATTATTGAGAACTCGCGCCATGTGATGCTGGTGGTGGACCACTCGAAGTTTGGCCGTAACGCGATGGTGAACATGGGCAGCATTAGCCTGGTGAATGCGGTCTATACCGACGTAATGCCGCCGGCGGGCGTTATGCAGGTGATTAAGGATAATAATGTGCAGTTAGAGCTGTGCTAACCGTTTTGTCGGGTGGCGCTGCGCTTACCCGACCTACAAAACCCGTAGGCCCGTGCAAGCGTAGCGCCGCCGGGCAATAAATTACACACCGTACCCCATCATCTTCAACAGCTGCTGCGCATGCTGTACCGCGTCCTGACGGTGCGCCACGCCCAGCTTCTGATACAGATTACGAATGTGCGTTTTGATGGTGGTCGCCGCGACGGCCAGCTCACCGGCTATCTGGTCATTGCTGTAACCGGAGTAGATCAGCCCCAGCACCTGCCATTCACGCTGAGTGAGCGGGCTGGTGCGGATAAGTTCCGGCACTTCCGGATGGTTCAGCAGACGCTCCACGAAGTTCTCATCGAAGTGCGCAAACTTGTGGCGGTGATGCTGGTTGATCTCGCGCAGAATGCGCTGGGCGCGATGCTGGTCGAGTTCCGGCAGCGTGTTGAGCTGAATCAGCTGGCGCAGCTGCTGGGCCATCACTTCACCTTCAATCACAAAGTGGCTGATAAACCCGGTGCGGTTCGCCAGCTGCAACGCTTCCAGCAGCACGCGCTGGGCATCGTTTTTACGTCCCGCCTGCCAGTAAAGCTGGTTTAACAGCAGCAGGTTGCGGTTCAAATCGCTCATCAGACGCAGGCTGCGGGCGTTTTCATTTAACTCTTCCAGCACGATCTCGGCAGGCTCGTAGTCACCCATCAGGATCTGCACGCGGGCAATATTGCGCCACTGGCTTTGCAGGAAGTGGTTATTGGCAAATTCTGGCTTAGGCGTCTGACGCAGCCAGTGGGCGGCGGACTTTTTATCGCCGGTCATCTGCCAGTAAATTACCCGAACCTTATCGGCGTTGGACACCCAGTCGCTATGGTACTGCCCATTGCCGAGCAGGTTTTCCAGGCGATTAAGGTGGTTGCGGGCATTATCCAGGTCACCGCGCGCCAGCGAGCACTGTACCAGCAGGGCCAGACACTGGAGTTGCTGTTGAGGCTGGAAGCTCGAAAGCACGTTCAGCCCCTGGCGGGCGCAGCTTTCTGCTTCATCCAGACGCGACCATGCCCACAGCAGCTGAGCGCGAATACGCAACAGGAACTCGTGCATCGGCAGCTGTTCCAGATGCTGTTCACGGATCAGCTGGAACGCTTTCTCCTGGTTTTCCCAGGCGGCTTGCAGGAACCCCTGAGCAAATAAAATCTCGCTTTGCTGGATCAGGCTCCACAGGGCGTAATGCCAGACATCGTGGCGGCGCGCCATCTGTTCGGTTTGCTGCATGAGCGAAAGCGAACGCGTGAGATCGCCCTTGCAGTGCAGCACTTCGCCGTGCACCGAGGTGGCCACAATGCGGCTGTAAAAATTCGCCAGCGGCAGCTCATCCAGCGCGACCATCGCCAGCCGTTCGGCCTCATCCGGGTCGCCGTCGTTAATCGCCACCTGCGCGCGCAGGGCGTTAAACTCGCCGTGCAGGATGGTATCCATCTCGCTTTCCATCTCCTGCTCGGCGCGCGCCAGCAGGGTGTTCACTTCGCTGTAGCGATGCTGACTCTGCATCAGCCAGGCCTGGAGCAGCACCAGACGCGGATTCTCCAGCAGGCTCTCCCACGGCAGCGCTTTCAACGACTCTTCCAGCAGCGACAGTTCGCTGTGGTTGAACAGCCCCCACGCGTGATTGAGCAGAATATCGCGCAGCATACCGGCATCCCCGGCGGCCAGCGCGTGGTGGATAGCCTCGCTCGGGAAACCTTGCGCCATCCAGCTTTCGGCGGCGGCGCGGTGAATATCAGGCAGCTCTGCGGCCAGCTCCCACTGACAGCGCTGGCGCAGGAAGCTGCCAAACAGCGGATGGTAGCTAAACCATTCGCCGGGATCGTCCATGCGCGTCAGGAACAGACCCTGACGTTCAATCTCTTCGAGCTGAAGCTGCCCGTTTTCGATGCCGGTGACGCGCACGATCAGCGCATCGTTCATCGAACGCAGCAGGGAGCTTTTCAGCAGGAAATGGCGGGTGGAGAGGTCAACGCTGTCGAGTACCTCATCCACCAGATAATCCGACAGGTGGCTGGCGTTGATGCCCGCCAGGCGGCGTGCCGACTGGTGCGTCGGGCTGTTGTTTTGCCGCGCGGAGAGAGCAATCAGCTGAAGCGCCGTGGCCCAGCCTGCAACGTCATCACACAGGCGGCTGCTTTCAGACGCCTCGATCGGAGACGTCAGACGGCAGTCAAAGAACTGTTTCGCTTCCTGATGGGTAAAGGCCAGCTGCTGGCTGCCGATTTCCAGCAGCTGATCGCGCACGCGCAGGTTAGCAATGCCCAGTTGCGGAAGGTTGCGCGACAGGACCACCAGCGTCAGGTTTTCCGGCTGATGGCGTAGGAAGAAACGCATCGACTCGTGAATGACCGGGTTCGTGATCAGATGATAATCATCAATCACCACGTACAGCGGGCGATGCCATTCGGCCAGTTCAATAAACAGCTGTGAGAAAAGAGAGGACAGGCTGGCGTACTGGCGCTTCTGCACCATCACCTCGCTGGTGACGCAGTGCCCGTTGGTTGCCTGCTGAATAGCGGCAATTAAATAGCTGGCAAAACGCTCCTGCTGGTTATCCCCTTCATCCAGGGAGTACCAGCCAAGATCGCTTTTGCCTGCCGCCCACTGTGAAATGAGCGTTGTTTTTCCATAACCCGCAGGACTCGTAACCAGCGCCAGTCGGAAATTATGCGCACCGGAAAGTTTAGCCAGCAGGCGCTCGCGGACCACAGTATGGTCAAGACGAACCGGGCGACTTAATTTGGACGGAATCAACATAGTTTTCACTTCACTGTGGGGAACGAGAAAATTTATTTTTTTTGCGCTTCGTAATTAATACCTATAAGTTCGGCCAATACAGGAACTATTGCAAGTTATGTCTGGGTTTGGAGGCTCTGAATTTGCACTCTGTCACAAAACATTCTCATCTATGTTGGAACTTTTGTTAAATGGCTGGATGCCGCGCTGCTGCTGGCTTGTCTGCATGGTGTACGGTTGCGCTGAAACTGGTTTCAGGAGGAGATAATGACGCTGAAGTTAATAAACTTTGGCAAAGGTTGCGCGGGCTTAATAGTGGTGCTGAATAATCCGGGCGCCCGGAAATCATATTCTTCGTAAGTAATCATTTCAGCGATGATTAATTTCCTCCGAAACGGTATTTCACTTCTTTGACACGCTTCCGGTATATCTTTTTTTGCGAAGCGCACACTCACACAGTGGCCTCGATCACACTTTTATGCTCATCCCCGCTACTCCTCCCTGCCTAATCCCCGACAGGATGAGGAAGAGGCGCAGTGAGCCAGGCACACTAGCGTCAAATGTGTTTTCTCTCTACAGGATGCCGATTCCCTATGTCACAGCCTACTTTCAACAAAGCTCAATTTCAGGCTGCCCTGACGCGTCAGTGGCAGCGTTTTGGCCTTCATGCTGCAAACGAGATGACGCCTCACCAGTGGTGGCAGGCGGTGAGCGGGGCGCTCGCGGAGCAGCTGGACGCTCAGCCCGTGACGAAGCCTGTTAAGGGCCAACGTCACGTCAACTACATTTCGATGGAGTTCCTGATTGGCCGTCTGACAGGCAACAATCTGCTGAACCTTGGCTGGTATCAGGAAGTGGGTGACGTGCTGAAAGAACACGACATCAACCTGACCGATTTGCTGGAAGAAGAGACGGACCCGGCGCTGGGTAACGGCGGACTGGGACGTCTGGCAGCCTGCTTCCTGGATTCCATGGCAACGGTTGGCCAGTCGGCGATTGGCTATGGCCTGAACTACCAGTACGGCCTGTTCCGTCAGTCGTTCGCTGACGGCCACCAGATGGAAGCGCCGGACGACTGGCACCGTAATACCTATCCGTGGTTCCGCCACAACGCGCAGCTGGACGTGCAGGTCGGGATTGGCGGGAAAGTGACGAAGCAAGGGCTCTGGGAGCCGGCGTTCACTATTACCGGTGAAGCCTGGGACCTGCCGGTGCTCGGCTACCGTAACGGCGTGGCGCAGCCGCTGCGCCTGTGGCAGGCGAAGCACGCGCATCCGTTCAACCTGACCAAATTCAACGACGGTGATTTCCTGCGCGCCGAGCAGCAGGGTATCGACGCCGAGAAGCTGACCAAAGTGCTCTACCCGAACGACAACCATCTGGCGGGTAAAAAGCTGCGCCTGATGCAGCAGTACTTCCAGTGCGCCTGCTCCGTGGCGGACATTCTGCGTCGCCATCACCTGGCGGGCCGCAAGCTGGCACAGCTGCCGGACTTCGAAGTCATTCAGCTCAACGACACGCACCCGACCATTGCCATCCCGGAACTGCTGCGCGTGCTGATTGACGAGCATCAGCTGAGCTGGGACGACGCCTGGGCCATCACCAGCCGTACCTTCGCCTACACCAACCACACCCTGATGCCGGAAGCGCTGGAGTGCTGGGATGAGAAGCTGGTGAAAACGCTGCTGCCGCGCCATATGCAGATCATCAATAAGATTAACGACCAGTTCAAAACGCTGGTGGAGAAAACCTGGCCGGGCGATAAGCCCGTCTGGGCGAAGCTGGCCGTGGTGCACGACAAGCAGGTGCGCATGGCGAACATGTGCGTAGTCAGCGGTTTTGCGGTCAACGGCGTGGCGGCGCTGCACTCTGACCTGGTGGTGAAAGACCTGTTCCCGGAATACCACCAGCTGTGGCCGACCAAATTCCACAACGTGACCAACGGCATCACGCCGCGCCGCTGGATCAAGCAGTGCAACCCGCTGCTGGCCGGCCTGCTGGATAAGACCCTGAAGAAAGAGTGGGCCAACGACCTGGACCAGCTCATCAACCTGGAAAAATATGCCGACGACGCGAAGTTCCGCGAGCAGTACCGCGCGATCAAGCTGGAGAACAAAGTTCGCCTGGCGGCGTTCGTGAAAATGCGCACCGGGATTGAAATCAACCCGAACGCGATTTTCGATATTCAGATCAAACGTCTGCACGAGTACAAGCGTCAGCACCTGAACCTGCTGCACATTCTGGCGCTGTACAAAGAGATCCGCGAGAACCCGCAGGCCGACCGCGTGCCGCGCGTGTTCCTGTTCGGTGCGAAAGCGGCGCCGGGCTACTACCTGGCGAAAAACATTATCCTCGCCATTAATAAAGTAGCGGCGGCGATCAACAGCGATCCGAAAGTGGGCGACAAGCTGAAGGTGGTGTTCCTGCCGGACTACTGCGTCTCTGCGGCTGAAATGCTGATCCCGGCGGCGGATATCTCCGAGCAGATCTCAACCGCCGGTAAAGAAGCGTCCGGTACCGGCAACATGAAGCTGGCCCTGAACGGCGCGCTGACCGTCGGCACGCTGGACGGCGCGAACGTCGAAATTGCGGAGAAGGTCGGTGAAGAGAACATCTTTATCTTCGGCCATACTGTTGAAGAAGTGAAAGCCATCAAAGCCAAAGGGTACGACCCGGTGAAATGGCGTAAAAAAGACAAAGTGCTGGATGCGGTGCTGAAAGAGCTGGAAAGCGGTAAGTACAGCGACGGCGACAAGCACGCGTTTGACCAGATGCTGCACAGCATGGACAAACAGGGCGGCGATCCGTATCTGGTGATGGCTGACTTCACGGCTTATGTTGAAGCGCAGAAGCAGGTCGACGTGCTGTACCGCGACCAGGACGCCTGGACCCGCGCGTGTATCCTGAACACCGCGCGCTGCGGCATGTTCAGCTCTGACCGCTCAATCCGTGATTATCAGGCCCGTATCTGGCAGGCAAAACGCTAAGGAAGCGCGATGGAGAGTAAACGTCTGGACAGTGCCGCGCAGGCGGCGGGAATTAGCCTCAGTTACATCAATGCGCACGGCAAACCGCAGTCTATTGGTGCGGACACCAAAAGACGTTTGCTGGATGCCATGCATAAAACCGACGCGAAAGCGTCGGGTACGCCAGTGCCGAACGTGAAGGTCTTTACCGCAGGCAAAAAGATGCCGCTGACGGTGGAAGGGCGCGGCGAATTCAGCTGGCTGCTCACTACCGAAGAGGGGCACCAGCACAAAGGCCACGCCACCGGCGGCAAAACGATCAACCTTCCGGCAAAGCTGCCGGAGGGCTACCACAGCCTGACGCTCACCCAGAATGACAGCCGCTTCCACTGTCGGGTGATCGTCGCGCCGAAGCGCTGCTATGAGCCGCAGGCGCTGCTCGAAGGCAAAAAACTGTGGGGCGCCTGCGTGCAGCTCTATACGCTGCGTTCCGACAGCAACTGGGGCATCGGCGATTTCGGTGACCTGAAGAATATGCTGGTATCCGTGGGGGAGCGCGGCGGGGCGTTTATCGGCCTCAACCCGATCCACGCCCTCTATCCGGCCAACCCGGAAAGCGCGAGCCCGTACAGCCCGTCTTCCCGCCGCTGGCTGAACGTGATTTACATCGACGTCAACGCGTTAGACGATTTCAAAAACAGCAAAGAGGCGCAGGCCTGGTGGAAGCTGGACACCACGCAGCAGATGCTGCAACAGGCTCGCGATGCGGAGTGGGTGGACTATGCCACCGTGACCGCGTTAAAAATCGCGGCGCTGCGTCTGGCATGGAAGGGCTTTGCGAAGCGTGACGACGCGCAGATGGCAGCCTTCCGCCAGTTTGTGATGCAGGAAGGTGAGAGCCTGTACTGGCAGGCGGCGTTTGATGCGCTGCACGCGTATCAGGTGCAAGAGGACGAGATGCGCTGGGGCTGGCCGGTGTGGCCGGAAGCGTATCAGTCCGTGGATACCCCGGAAGTAAAAGCGTTCTGTAAGACGCATGCCGACGAGGTGGATTTCTATCTCTGGTTGCAGTGGCTGGCGTACAGCCAGTTTGCCGCCTGCTGGCAGGTGAGCCAGGGCTATAACATGCCGATCGGGCTGTATCGCGATTTGGCCGTCGGCGTGGCGGAAGGCGGGGCGGAAACCTGGTGTGACCGTGAGCTTTATTGCCTGAAGGCTTCCGTGGGTGCGCCGCCGGACATCCTGGGCCCGCTCGGTCAGAACTGGGGCCTGCCGCCGATGGATCCGCACGTGATGGCGGCGCGTGCCTACGAGCCGTTTATCGACCTGCTGCGCGCGAACATGCAGAACTGCGGGGCGCTGCGTATCGATCACGTGATGTCCGTGCTGCGTCTGTGGTGGATCCCATACGGTGAAACGGCCGATCACGGGGCGTACGTGCAGTATCCGGTGGACGATCTGCTGTCGATCCTCGCGCTGGAGAGTCAACGTCATCAGTGCATGGTGATTGGTGAAGATCTCGGTACGGTGCCGGTTGAGATTGTCAGCAAGCTCCGCGACAGCGGGGTTTACTCCTACAAAGTGCTCTATTTTGAAAACGACCTTGAGAAAACCTTCCGCGCGCCGAAAGCGTACCCTGAACAGTCAATGGCAGTCGCGACGACGCACGATCTTCCTACGCTCAGAGGCTACTGGGAAAGCGGTGACCTGACGCTCGGCAAAACGCTGGGTCTCTATCCTGATGAAGAGGTTCTGCGCGGGCTGTATCAGGATCGCGAGCTGGCGAAGCAGGGGCTGCTGGACGCGCTGCATAAGCATGGCTGTCTGCCGAAGCGCGCCGGGCATAAGGCGTCGCTGATGTCGATGACGCCAACGCTTAACCGTGGCTTACAGCGCTTTATTGCCGACAGCAACAGCGCGTTGCTCGGCCTGCAACCCGAAGACTGGATTGATATGGCGGAGCCGGTTAACGTTCCCGGCACCAGCTATCAGTACAAAAACTGGCGTCGCAAGCTCTCCACTACGCTTGAGAAGATGTTTACGGATGACGGCGTGAACAGGCTGATTAAGGATTTGGATAAGCGGCGAAAAGCAGCCGGGAAGAAGTGATAAAAAACCCGCCAGTGGCGGGTTTTTTATTATCAGGTAATGCTCATGTAGGTCGGGTAAGGCGTAGCCGCCACCCGACTTCGGGCATTAAACCACCATATTCAACAGCAGCACCCCGACCAGGCCACACACCGAAATAATGGTCTCCAGCGCGGACCAGGACTTGATGGTTTCACCGATGGTCAGGTTGAAGTACTCCTTGAACAGCCAGAAGCCCGGATCGTTCACGTGGGAGAAAATCACGCTACCGGAACCGACCGCGATAACCATCAGCTCAGGGCTGACGCCCGTCGTGGCAATCAGCGGTGCAACGATGCCGCCCGCGGTGATCGCCGCAACGGTTGCAGAACCCAGCGCAATACGCAGAACGGCGGCGATAGACCACGCCATCAGCAGCGGGGAGACGTTGGTTTCGTGCATCATGGCAGCGATGTATTTATCCACGCCGCTGTCGACCAGCACCTGCTTGAACGCGCCGCCGCCGCCGATGATCAGCAGCATCATGGCGATGATTTTGATGGAAGAGGTCAGCGTGTCGTTGATCTGATCCATGGAGCGACCGCGGTTAAGACCGAAGGTGAACATCGCAATCAGTACCGCAATCAGCGTTGCCATTACCGGGTCGCCCAGGAACTCTGCAACGGACAGGAACGCGTGACCTTTCGGCAGAACCATCTCCGCTACGGCACGCATCGCCATCAGGATCACCGGCACCAGTGAGGTCCAGACGCTGACGCCAAAGCCCGGCATCTCTTCTTCTGAGAAGGTTTTGGCGCTGTACAGGCCTTCCGGGATGGGCTTATCAATGCTTTTCAGGAAGCGCGCATAAACAGGGCCCGCCAGGATAACCGTTGGGATCGCCAGAATCGTGCCGAACAGCAAGGTTTTACCCATATCGGCGTGGAAGATGGTGGCGATAGCGGTTGGGCCCGGGTGCGGCGGCAGGAAGCCGTGGGTGACGGACAGCGCCGCAGCCATCGGCACGCCCACGAACAGCAGCGGGATATTGGCGGCAGCGGCGATGGTGAACACCAGCGGCAGCATCAGCACGAAGCCCACTTCATAGAACAGCGCGAAACCGACGGTAAAACCGGTTAAGACCACCGCCCACTGGATATGCTGCTTGCCAAATTTATCGATAAGCGTGGTGGCAATACGCTGCGCGCCACCGCAGTCCGCGAGCATTTTACCCAGCATGGCGCCGAAGCCCATGATCAGCGCCAGGCTGCCGAGCGTACCGCCGACACCGGCTTTGATGGAGCTGATAACTTTAACCAGCGGCATTCCCTGCATCAGACCGACTGCAAGTGCCACCAGAACCAGAGCGATAAATCCGTTCATTTTGAAGCGGATCATCAAGAGCAGTAATAACACAACACCGATAGCGACGATGACTAATGGCATGATTGACCTGGCCTTTGAATTGTTATGGGTAACGTCATTGTTTCAACGACAAATTCCGGTTGTCCCAACTGGGAACAGAGCGTTAACGGCACTCATACTGATGCCTGCGAAAACGTTAAGTTTAGTCGGCTGTTATAGGGGTGTTGAGTGCCCATGGGAATGATACGGGTAACATGCTGTGATTGAGAATCACCCAGGGAGGCAAAATGTGAATTATGAGACGCAGGTCAACATATGGAGTGAGATCGGCGGGAAATCAAAAGCCGGGTGGCGGCTTCGCCTTACCCGGCCTACGATCCTTGCAGACTGTATTTGTAGGCCCGGTAAGCGCAGCGCCACCGGGCAATACAGACGGGTACTGAATTAGTAGTAAGAGTGCTCGCCGCGCTGGTGCTCGGTCAGATCGCGCACGCCTTTCAGTTCAGGGAATTCGTTCAGCAGCTGCTTTTCGATCCCTTCTTTCAGGGTAACATCGACCATGGAGCAGCCGTTACAGCCGCCGCCAAATTGCAGGATCGCCAGACCCTCTTCGGTGATTTCCATCAGGGAAACTCGTCCACCGTGGCCGGCAAGCTGTGGGTTGATCTGCGATTGCAGCAGATATTCCACGCGCTCCATCAGCGGGGCATCGTCAGAGACTTTACGCATCTTCGCGTTTGGCGCTTTCAGCGTCAGCTGAGAGCCCAGCTGGTCGGTAACGAAATCAATCTCCGCATCTTCAAGATACGGCGCGCTCAGCTCATCAACGTATGCGGTGAGCTGTTCAAATTTAAGGGCAGTGTCAGTTGCTTCCACGGCATCCGGAGGACAATAAGAGACACCACATTCTGCATTCGGAGTGCCTGGATTGATCACAAACACGCGGATCTGCGTCCCTTCTTCCTGATTTGCCAGCAGTTTGGCAAAGTGCGCTTGTGCAGAATCGGAAATACGGATCATAGCTTTGGCCTAATAGTTGACTAAATTACCTGGGTATAATCATACGCCCATTGGAGAAGGGCTACAAGGTACGGCACAGACACCATACCTGAACTGACGCGGCGCCGCTTTGCAAAAGCAGTCGGGAAAGTTCAGCGACGGTACTGCCCGTGGTGACGACATCATCCACAATCGCGATATGGAGACCGTTGACCGGCAATTCAAGGCGAAAGGCGTTTTTCAGGTTCCTTTTGCGCAGCCGGGCATTGAGGCGGTGCTGAACCGCAGTGGCATGTACGCGCTTCAGCGCGCAGGCAGCGTACCGACAGCCCAGCCAGCGGGCGAGCGGACGGCACAGCAGGTCGCTTTGATTATATCCCCGCTGCCAGTGGCGACGCCGGAAGAGGGGCACGTTCATAATTATGTCGATCTTCGGCAGCCCCCGTGTTCGCCGCGCCTGCAAGACCGCCAGTAATAGCAGACGCGCCAGCGGCTTCGCCAGGCGGGTCTGGCTGGAAAACTTAAACTGATGAACCAGACGGCTCAGCGGCAAAACGTAATCATCCACCGCCACCAGCGCGTGCCACGGCGGCGCTTTTTTCAGGCATCGACCGCAGGGGAGCGTCTGGCTGACGGCAGGCAAGCCGCATTGCGGGCAGCCCTTCAGCCAGCCCAGCGCTCGCGTACAAACGGAACAGACGCCCCACTTACTCAGCGCAAGCGGCATTCGGCATAGCCAGCACAAGCCGGGCACTGTTAGCATACGCAACCTCCATGTAAAAAAAGAGAACGATAGCTGATGAAGACGCTGTGGTGGCAGACCGTTGGAACGGGAAATTGTCATCTTGTGCTGCTGCACGGATGGGGACTGAACGCCGAAGTGTGGCGTTGCATAAGTGAGGAACTGGCCTCGCAATTTACGGTGCACCTGGTCGATCTGCCGGGGTATGGCCGCAGCCGCGGCTATGGGGCGATGACGCTCGACGACATGGCGAAGCAGGTTCTGGATGCCGCGCCGCAAAAAGCCGTCTGGCTCGGCTGGAGCCTTGGCGGGCTGGTGGCAAGCCAGATTGCGCTGAGCCATCCTGAGCGGGTGCAGGCGCTGGTGACCGTGGCCTCATCACCCTGCTTCAGCGCCCGCGAGGCGTGGCCGGGCATTAAACCCGAGGTGCTCGCCAGTTTCCAGCACCAGCTGAGCGAAGACTTCCAGCGGACGGTGGAGCGTTTTCTGGCGCTACAAACCATGGGGACAGAAACCGCCCGTCAGGATGCACGGACGCTGAAGCAGACGGTGCTTTCCCTGCCGATGCCGGACGTTGAGGTACTGAACGGTGGGCTGGAAATCCTGAAAACGGTCGATCTGCGCGAGCCGCTGGCATCGCTGGCGGTGCCGCATCTGCGTATTTATGGCTATCTGGATGGGCTGGTCCCGCGTAAGGTGGTTCCGCTGCTGGATGCGCTGTGGCCGGAGAGTCAGTCACGGGTGGTTGCCAAAGCGGCACATGCGCCTTTCATCTCTCATCCTGCTGAGTTTTGTTCGGCGCTGTCCGGTTTTATTAGCGAAGCGTCCACCACTCCCTGAGGCAGGCTTTACCATCCGGGCAATGTTTACAGCTGCCGGACAGACAACCGTCCGGCTCTTCCTGAATGCGCACGACTTTTCCCATGGCCTCCAGCCTTTCCAGCATGGCATCGATCATCGGCTGCGGCGTATGCAGGCTGAGGCTGAGCTGCTTCGCCTCCATTCGCCCCTGCAACGCCAGTAAGTCCCGGACCTGAATCAACGATGCCATCGCTTTCCTCCTCAGTGACAGTCGCCCGCAGGGCTGCTACAGCAGGTGGTTGGGGTTTTGCGCGTCGCCAGCAGATTAATGTCAACGCGGCTACGCGCCCGGCGCAGCAGGCCAATCACCAGCACGTTGAACAGGATCACCGCCAGAATACAGACCAGGCTGTAGCGCGGATGCTGACTGTAATTGACGGTCTGATAAAACACCGTCGCCAGCGAGTAGGCAATGTTCAGCCCCCAGAGAATGGAGAAGCCCATCCAGCCGCGGCTGGACTCGCGGGCAATGGCGCCCATCACCGAGATGCACGGAATATAGAGCAGGACGAAGATCAGGTAGCTATAGGCCGCTGACGCGCTGCCAAATTTCTGGCCCATCACGCCCATTGCTCCGGTCGCCATTTCGCCGTCGCCTTTGCTGGCTTCAATCGGGTTCGCCAGCACGCTCAGGCTGAAGGTATCTTTCAGGCTCTGCCAGGTCTCTTCCACCGCGCCGAGCAGTTCATCGCCGAGGTGAAACGCTGCCGGATTAAACTCCTCTTCCTGGATATTCTCAGCGGTGTAGAGCGTGTTCAGGGTGCCGACCACCACCTCTTTCGCCATCGCGCCGGTGAACAGGCCCACGGTTGCCTGCCAGTTGTCTTCCTGAACGCCAATCGGTTTGAAGACCGGCGTAATGATCCGGCTGACGGAGGCGAGGGCGGAATCGTTAATGTTGTCCGCCGCCTGGCCGCTCAGGGTGAAGCTGTTCAGGGCGCTCAGGAAAATGCTGACGATAACAATCACCTTACCGGCGCGCAGAACGAAGCCCTTCAGACGTTGCCATGTCTGTATGACCAGACTTTTCAGGTGCGGAACGTGATACACCGGCAGCTCCATCACGAACGGCGACGCTTCGCCGCGCATGATGGTGTGCTTCAGCATCAGGCCGGTGAGGATCGCCATCACAATACCCAGCACATACAGGGAGAAGACGGCAAGCGCCCCTTCCTGACCAAAGAACGCCGCGGCAAAGACCGCGAAGATCGCCAGACGCGCGCCGCAGGACATGAACGGCGCCATCATGATGGTCATCAGGCGTTCGCGCGGTGCATCCAGCGTACGCGCGCCCATCACGGACGGCACGTTACAGCCGAAGCCGACAATCAGCGGCACGAACGATTTGCCCGGCAGCCCCAGCGCCTGCATCAGGCGGTCCATCACGAAGGCCGCGCGCGCCATGTAGCCGGAATCCTCAAGGAAGGAGAGGAACAGGTACATCATGCCGATTTGCGGCACCAGCGGGAGGACGGTGTTGATCCCGCCGCCGATCCCCTGCGCAAGGAAGATAGTCAGCCATTCCGGGAAGTGGAGGGTATAGCCCAGCCACTGAATGCCGTGCACGAAGATAGCGACAGAGCCGCCATCAAAGATGGGTTGTAATGCACCGCCGATGTTAATGGCGAGCAGGAACATCACGTACATCACCAGTAAAAAGATCGGCAAACCGAGGAAGCGGTTGAGCACAATCTTATCCACGGCGGCGGTGAAGCGGCTCGGTTCAGCGGTTAAGGCATTACTGACCACGTCACAGATCGCGGCGATGGCCTGATAGCGCGCATCGGCAATGTGCAGGGCCGGGTCATCCAGCTCGTCGCTCAGGCGGGCCAGCGCAACGTCCAGCTTATCCGCCGCATCGCCCGCGTAGGCGCGGCTGTAGATATCGCCTTCCAGCATTTGCAGGCCAAGCCACAGGCGCTGTCTGGCGGGCATGGTGTTGTCCATCTCCTGCGCCAGCTGTCTGGCTTCGCGCAGCAGCGGCTGGGCGTAGTGCACCAGCTCGACGTCGGCATTGCCCGCGTGGCGGTCAATCGCCAGCTTCAGGGCGTCAATGCCGCGCGCGCGGGTAGAAACCAGCGGAACCACCGGGCAGCCCAGACGGGCCGAGAGGGCGTCGACATCGATGCGCAGCTTTTGCTTTTCCGCGATGTCGAGCATGTTGAGCGCCACGATGCAGGGAATACCCAGCTCCAGCAACTGTAACGTGAGATACAGATTGCGCTCGAGGTTGGAAGCATCCACCACGTTGATGAGCATATCCGCGTCGCCGCTCAGAATATAGTGGCAGGCAATTTGCTCATCGAGAGAGGTCTGGGAGGAAATCGTAGTGAGGGAATAAGTTCCCGGTAAATCAACCAGCGTGACCTGGTTATCCGTCGTGGTGAACTGGCCTTCTTTGCGTTCAACCGTTACGCCTGCCCAATTTCCCACGCGCTGGCGCGCGCCGGTTAGCTGATTAAATAAGGTTGTCTTGCCGGAATTAGGATTGCCAATTAAGCCAATAGTTAATTTTTTCATTGTAGTAGACTCACTGAAACCGCTGGCTTGTTAACGGGATAAAGATTCAACTTCAATTAATGCGAGATCTTTTTTTCGCAGAACCAGATTAACGCGTCGGGTTTCGATATGAATGGGGTCGCCCAACGGCGCGACGCGCACCACCTGGAATGATGAGCCGGGTAGCATACCTAGTGACAGCAGCTTCTGCCGATAGGCCGGGCTTATCTCACGGGTAAAACCGATAATTTTCCACGCACTGTCTGGAGTGAATTGCATAGCGCCTGATTCCACGAGAGGTTAAATAATCTACACTGCGATGATAATGAGAATAGTTTTTATCAGCAATAATAAAAATGTGACGGGATGTTGTTAAGCGTATTATTTTGCGGTCGGATTGACCTTGCTCAATATTTGCGGAAGTACCGAAAGGGAAGAATAAATGTATTTTGTTAACGGAGTGATAAATAGTGGTTTAAATATGGATACACCATATTTATTTTAATTTCCTGCGGCCTGCTTGCCGGGCGGCACTGCATTTGCCCGGCCTACAAAATCGTAGGCCCGGTAAGCGTAGCGCCACCGGGCATTTACAGATTTAGCGTTTCTTACCCATTGCCGCTGCCAGCGCATCCATCATCGCGCTGTTGCCCGCCGGCTGTGCGTCGCGTCCGCGTGGCTTCGCGGCTTTCGCTGTCGGGCGCTGCTGTTCACGGCCACCGCCATTACCGCCACGGCGCGCGCTGGTGTCGCCCGGCTGCTCGTCCAGACGCATGGTCAGGGCGATACGCTTGCGCTGGAGATCCACTTCCAGCACTTTCACCTTCACGATGTCGCCCGCTTTGACCACGGTGTGCGGATCTTCAACGAACTTGTCGGCGAGGGAAGAGATATGCACCAGACCATCCTGATGCACGCCGATATCCACAAACGCGCCGAAGTTGGTCACGTTGGTCACCGCACCTTCCAGCACCATGCCCGGGAGCAGGTCATTCATGGTTTCCACGCCGTCAGCAAAGGTCGCGGTTTTGAACTCAGGGCGCGGATCGCGGCCCGGTTTTTCCAGCTCTTTGATGATGTCGGTCACCGTCGGCACGCCGAACTGTTCGTCGGTGAAATCCACCGCCTTCAGGTTACGCAGCGCGCTGCTGTCGCCCATCAGGTCTTTCAGCGCCTGCTGGGTGGCGGCCAGAATACGCTCAACGACCGGGTACGCTTCCGGGTGAACGGTAGAGGCATCCAGCGGGTTATCGCCGTGGTTGATGCGCAGGAAGCCCGCGCACTGCTCAAACGCTTTCGGCCCGAGGCGGCTCACCTTCAGCAGCTGCTGGCGGTTCTGGAACTGACCGTTCTCATCGCGCCAGGCGACGATATTCTGCGCCATCATGCGGGTCAGGCCTGCCACGCGGGTCAGCAGGGGCACGGAAGCGGTGTTCAGGTCCACGCCGACGGCGTTAACGCAGTCTTCCACCACCGCATCCAGCTTGCGCGCCAGCTGCGTCTGGCTCACGTCGTGCTGATACTGGCCCACGCCAATGGATTTCGGGTCGATCTTCACCAGCTCCGCCAGCGGATCCTGTAAACGACGGGCGATAGAGACCGCGCCGCGCAGGGAAACGTCCAGGTCAGGGAACTCCTGCGCCGCCAGCTCTGAGGCGGAATAGACCGATGCCCCCGCCTCGCTGACGATCACCTTCTGCGCCGTCACTTTCGGGAACTGCTTCTGCACGTCAAGATAGAAACGCTCGGTTTCGCGGGACGCCGTACCGTTACCGATGGCGACCAGCTCGACGTTATATTTTTCACACAGCGCCGCCACGACCGTCGCCGCCTTAGCCGCCTGGCCGGTGTGCGGGTAAATGGTGTCGGTGGCGACCAGCTTGCCGGTGCCGTCAACGACCGCCACCTTCACGCCGGTACGCAGACCCGGATCGAGCCCCATGGTGGCGCGCAGGCCAGCGGGGGCGGCCATCAGCAGGTCATGCAGGTTACGGGCGAAGACGTTGATCGCTTCGTCTTCGGCGCGCTCGCGCACGGTGCCCATCAGCTCGGTTTCAAGGTGCATCAGCACCTTAATGCGCCATGTCCAGCTCACCACGCCTTTGCGCCAGCTGTCCGCCGGGGCGTTGTTCAGGCGCAGGCCGAGATGATCGATAATGATCTGCTCGCAGTGGCTCTCTTTTGGCGGCTCGTCAAACTGCGGATCGGCATTCAGGGAGAGTTGCAGCACGCCTTCGTTACGGCCGCGGAACATCGCCAGCGCGCGGTGGGACGGCGCGGTAGAAATCGGCTCGTGGTGATCGAAATAGTCGCGGAATTTCGCGCCTTCTTCCTCTTTGCCGGTCACCACGGTGGAGACGATATGCGCATTCTTCCACAGGTAATCACGCACTTTGGCCAGCAGCGACGCGTCTTCGGCAAAACGCTCCATCAGAATGTAGCGAGCGCCGTCCAGTGCGGCTTTGGTGTCCGCTACGCCTTTGTCGACGTCGATAAATTTGGCGGCTTCGGTTTCCGGGTCGTGAGACGGCTCGTTCCACAGCAGGTCGGCCAGCGGCTCAAGGCCGGCCTCGATCGCGATCTGCCCGCGCGTGCGGCGCTTCGGTTTGTACGGCAGATAGAGATCTTCAAGTTCGGTTTTGCTCAGGGTGCCGTTAATGGCTTTTTCCAGGTCACTGGTCAGCTTGCCCTGCTCGCCGATAGATTTGAGGATCGCCTGACGTCGGTCTTCCAGTTCGCGCAGATAGCCCAGACGCGTCTCCAGGTTACGCAGCTGCGTGTCATCCAGACCGCCGGTGACTTCCTTACGATAACGTGCAATAAACGGCACGGTGTTCCCTTCATCAAGCAGGCGAACGGCAGCTTCTACCTGTTCGGCTCTGGCCTGAATATCACCCGCAATAATGCGGCAGAGCGACTCTTTCATCATGGTCAGTTCATCTTGTGGATCGAAAATCAGGGGGATAGTTATACGGGCTGACACCAAAAAATGCCAGCCGGGGAGGGCGCTCTCGGACTATTTAACATACTCGATTTCGTTGACGTACCAGCTTGCTTCACCGGCGGGCGTCTGGACAACGGCTAAATCGCCCACCTCTTTTTTCAGCAGGGCGCGGGCCATCGGTGAGTCGATAGAAATGTAATCCTTACGACCGAAAATTTCATCGTAACCGACGATGCGAAAACGCAGGGTGTTGCCATCGTCGTTTTCGATCTCCACCCAGGCGCCGAAGAAGACTTTACCTTCCTGCTGCGGGGAGTAATCGACGATTTTGAGATTCTCGAGGCACTTCGTCAGGTAGCGTACCCGGCGATCGATTTCGCGCAGCCGCTTTTTATTGTACTGGTAGTCCGCATTCTCGCTGCGATCGCCCAGGCTTGCCGCCCAGGTGACTTTTTTGGTCACTTCCGGACGCTCTTCGCGCCACAGGTAATCCATCTCTTTTTTGAGTTTTTCGTACCCTTCACGGGTGATCAGAGGCGTTTTCATGGTGCAGCCTTTAATGCCGGTTAACTGTCTTTGCGCACAATACGTAGCGCACAGTGTAACAGACAAGATTAATAATGATTTATGTGATGAAATGAACAGATAAGCTGCTGTTAAATATGCTTTGTAACAATTTCGTCTAGAATTTATACCAGAATTTGCTGGTCGAACACGTGCACTTTTTTAGAATACGCTGTTCCAGGCCTATCCGAACCTTTGGGAGTACACACAATGCAAGAGAACTACAAAATTCTGGTCGTGGATGACGACATGCGCCTGCGTGCGCTGCTGGAACGTTATCTGACAGAGCAGGGCTTCCAGGTTCGTAGCGTCGCGAACGCGGAACAGATGGATCGTCTGCTGACGCGTGAATCCTTCCACCTGATGGTGTTGGACCTGATGCTGCCTGGCGAAGACGGGCTCTCTATCTGCCGCCGCCTGCGCAGCCAGAGCAACCCGATGCCGATCATCATGGTGACGGCGAAGGGTGAAGAAGTTGACCGTATCGTCGGCCTTGAGATTGGCGCTGATGACTACATTCCTAAGCCGTTCAACCCGCGTGAACTGCTGGCGCGTATTCGCGCCGTGCTGCGTCGTCAGGCGAACGAGCTGCCGGGCGCGCCGTCTCAGGAAGAGGCAGTTATTGCATTCGGTAAGTTCAAGCTGAACCTCGGCACCCGTGAGATGTTCCGTGAAGATGAGCCAATGCCGCTCACCAGCGGCGAGTTCGCGGTGCTGAAAGCGCTGGTCAGCCACCCGCGTGAGCCGCTCTCACGTGACAAGCTGATGAATCTGGCGCGTGGTCGTGAATACTCGGCGATGGAGCGTTCCATCGACGTGCAGATCTCTCGTCTGCGCCGCATGGTGGAAGAAGATCCGGCGCATCCTCGTTACATTCAGACCGTGTGGGGTCTGGGCTACGTGTTTGTCCCGGACGGCTCTAAAGCATGAGGCGAATGCGCTTCTCGCCGCGAAGTTCGTTTGCCCGCACGCTGTTATTGATCGTCACCCTGCTGTTTGTCAGCCTGGTGACGACCTACCTGGTGGTGCTGAACTTTGCGATCCTGCCGAGCCTTCAGCAGTTTAATAAGGTGCTGGCATACGAAGTGCGTATGCTGATGACCGACAAACTGCAACTGGAGGACGGCACGCAGTTGGTTGTTCCCCCGGCGTTCCGTCGGGAAATCTACCGTGAGCTGGGTATTTCGCTCTACTCCAACGAAGCGGCGGAAGATGCTGGCCTGCGCTGGGCGCAGCATTATGAATTCCTCAGCCAGCAGATGGCGCAGCAGCTTGGCGGCCCGACGGAAGTGCGCGTTGAGGTCAATAAAAGCTCGCCGGTTGTCTGGCTGAAAACCTGGCTGTCACCCAACATCTGGGTGCGTGTTCCGCTCACCGAAATCCATCAGGGCGACTTCTCGCCGCTGTTCCGTTACACCCTGGCGATCATGCTGCTGGCCATCGGCGGCGCGTGGCTGTTTATTCGTATCCAGAACCGACCGCTGGTCGACCTGGAGCATGCGGCATTGCAGGTCGGTAAAGGGATTATCCCACCGCCGCTGCGCGAGTATGGCGCGTCGGAAGTGCGCTCGGTGACGCGTGCGTTTAACCACATGGCGGCAGGCGTTAAACAGCTGGCGGACGACCGTACGCTGCTGATGGCCGGGGTCAGCCATGACCTTCGCACCCCGCTGACGCGCATCCGGCTGGCGACAGAGATGATGGGCGAGCAGGACGGTTATCTCGCTGAATCTATTAATAAAGATATAGAAGAGTGTAACGCCATCATCGAGCAGTTTATCGATTATCTGCGCACCGGGCAGGAGATGCCGATGGAGATGGCGGATCTGAACGCGGTGCTGGGGGAAGTGGTCGCCGCGGAAAGCGGCTATGAACGTGAAATTGCGACCGACCTTCAGGCGGGTGAGATTCAGGTACGTATGCACCCGCTCTCCATCAAACGCGCGGTGGCGAATATGGTGGTCAACGCGGCGCGCTACGGCAACGGCTGGATCAAAGTCAGCAGCGGTACGGAACTCAACCGCGCCTGGTTCCAGGTGGAAGACGATGGTCCGGGCATCAAGCCTGAGCAGCGTAAGCACCTGTTCCAGCCTTTCGTGCGCGGCGACAGCGCGCGCAGCACCAGCGGCACGGGCTTAGGCCTGGCGATTGTGCAGCGTATTGTTGATAACCATAACGGACTGCTGGAAATTGGCACCAGCGAACGGGGTGGATTGAGTATTCGCGCATGGTTACCGGTGCCGGTTTTACGGGGGCAGGTAAAAGAGAGTTAAAAAAGGGTGGCTTTAGCCACCCTTTTCGTAGGTCGGGTAAGGCGAAGCCGCCACCCGACAAGGTTCAGTCTCTGCGGCCTGATGCCCTCACCCCGACACTCTCAAGGGCTACAGCTTCGGACCCGCACTCACCAGCGCTTCACCTGCCGGGGTATCGGTATACTTCTCAAAGTTTTCGATAAACAGTTTCGCCAGCGATTCTGCCTTCTCGCGCCACTGTTCCGGTGAACCGTAGGTGTTGCGCGGGTCAAGGATACGCGTATCCACGCCCGGCAGCTCGGTTGGGATCGCCAGATCGAACATCGGCAGCGTAAAGGTCTCGGCGTTGTCCAGCGAACCGTCCAGGATGGCGTCGATGATGGCGCGGGTATCTTTGATGGAGATACGCTTGCCGGTACCGTTCCAGCCGGTGTTCACCAGATAGGCCTGGGCACCGGACGCCTGCATGCGTTTCACCAGCACTTCCGCGTACTGCGTCGGGTGCAGCGACAGGAACGCCGCGCCGAAGCAGGCGGAGAAGGTTGGGGTTGGCTCGGTCACGCCGCGCTCGGTTCCCGCCAGCTTAGCGGTAAAGCCAGAGAGGAAGTGGTACTGCGTCTGGCTGGCGGTCAGGCGGGAAACTGGCGGCAACACGCCGAACGCGTCCGCGGTCAGGAAAATCACCTTCGTGGCGTGGCCCGCCTTCGACACCGGCTTCACGATGTTGTCGATGTGGTAGATCGGATAAGACACGCGGGTGTTTTCGGTTTTGGACGCATCGTCGAAGTCGACAGTGCCATCGGCACGCACGGTGACGTTTTCCAGCAGCGCATCGCGACGAATCGCGTGGTAGATATCCGGCTCTGCCTCTTCAGACAGGCGAATGGTCTTCGCGTAGCAGCCGCCTTCAAAGTTAAACACGCCGTCGTCATCCCAGCCGTGCTCGTCGTCGCCAATCAGACGACGTTTTGGATCGGTGGACAGCGTGGTTTTACCGGTGCCGGAAAGGCCGAAGAACACCGCCACGTCACCTTTTTCACCGACGTTCGCCGAGCAGTGCATGGAGGCGATACCGCGCAGCGGCAGCAGGTAGTTCATGACCGAGAACATCCCTTTCTTCATTTCGCCGCCGTACCAGGTACCGCCGATCAGCTGGATACGCTCGGTCAGGTTGAAGGCGATGAAGTTTTCGGAGTTCAGACCCTGCTCTTTCCACTGCGGGTTGGTGCATTTCGCGCCGTTCATCACGATAAAGTCAGGGGTGAAGTTTTGCAGTTCTTCATCGGTCGGACGAATGAACATGTTCTTCACGAAATGCGCCTGCCAGGCCACTTCAGTGATAAACCGAACGGAGAGACGGGTGTCGGCGTTAGCGCCGCAGAAAGCATCGACGATGAACAGACGCTTGCCGGAAAGCTGATGGGTGACGAGCCCTTTGAGATGCTGCCAGGTTTCAGGAGAGAGCGGTTTGTTATCGTTCTTCCCTTTGCCTTTATCGGCCCACCACAGCGTATCGCGGGTGGTATCATCTCGGACGATGTATTTATCTTTCGGCGAACGGCCGGTAAAAATACCGGTATCGACGGCGATAGCACCAAGATTCGTCAACACACCTCGCTCGTACCCTTCCAGCGCGGGATTAAGCTCTTCCTGATACAGCGTATCGTAATCGGGGTTGTAGACCACTTCCTGGACGTCGTGAATACCATAAGCCTTGAGATCTTGCGGGGTTAAACCATTAACACGCATATCACTGCTCCTTAGCCAATATGTACTGCCTGAAATTGTAGGGTTTTTCTGGGGATGTTAACCGCGACGGGGCTCATAGATTTACGTATCTGGTCAAAACCCTTACTAACGGAAAACGCTGCGACTCCAGTCACAGGGCGGGCAGATTATCGCAGGAATCGCTTTTTGGTTGGGGAAAATGTTCTTAAAAGGTTAATCTCTGGTGAATTTATCCGGAAGAATGTGAATGTAATCGCATACATGAAAGAAAATTACGTAAGGGTTACATTAGGAAAACGATTCATGTCTCCTGCAACTATGATTTCAGATATTGCCGTTGACACCCTGATATCGCTTTAATGGGACATTGTATTTTTCGTAAGCAAGGGATGAAAGATGGACAACAGTGAAACGTTATCCCCTTCAACGCGCCTGGCCGTCGTGCTGGCGGGCGCTTTACAGGGAGTGCTCTGCTATGCCATTACCTGGTACATCGGGCATGCGAAATTGCCGTCCGATACGCTGTGGTTGATGTGCGTTATTCCTGCCACCGTGGTAATGACGACCACGATGTCGCTTGCTGTGACATCGTTCAGAAAGCCTTTTTTGTGGCTGGCGCTCGGGTTGATCGGCGCGGCAGTCGCGGGTATGGGCGGCTGGCTTAAGTGGAGCGTTGCAGGACTCGAAAGCTGGAGTCTCAGAGATGAGATGCTCGTTTTCGGCTTTCATCTGCTGCTGATGACGCTGTTGGTGTTGCCATGGCTTCAGCGGCGTCTGGATCCTGTCCCGACTACCTCGTTTTACAGCGACTTTTATCAACGCAACTGGCATAACGCGCTGACGCTGCTCATTATTTTTGTTTCGAATGGTCTCTTCTGGCTGGTGCTTTTCCTCTGGGCCGAGCTTTTCGAACTTATCGGCATCGGCTTTTTTGATCGGCTTTTCTTCCATTCTGACGGGTTTATTTCAGGGGCGATTGGCGTGGTTTCAGCCAGTGCGGCCGTGCTCACGCGCATGCAGGTAAGGTTAATCCTTGCCCTGCAAAATTTGCTGACCCTCATCGCCACCGGTCTGCTTCCCCTGATGGCGGCGCTGGCGCTGCTCTTTATTGGCGCGTTGCCTTTTGTCGGCTTTGAATCCATTTCAGCCAGGATATCCGCCGCGGGCTTGCTGACCACCTTAGCGCTGCTGCTGTTATTCCTGGTGACGATAGTGTGGCATCCACAGCGTCAAACGCTGCCTTACTATGCCCCGCTGCGAGGGATGATTCGCCTTGCCGTGGCTATCGTACCCGCGTATCCGGTTCTGGCGGGATGGGCGCTGTGGCTACGCATTTCGCAATACGGCTGGTCACCCGAGCGTTTGTACGGGGTATTAATAACCATCGTGGCGCTGGTCTGGGCGGTCGGTTTTTGCGCCAGCATCCTGATTCAGCGCCGTGAACCGCAGAAAATCCATGCATACGTCATTCCGGCGACCGGGCTGCTTTCCCTCGTCTTCCTGGCGTTGATCCATACTCCCGTGCTGGATCCGTGGCGAATAAGTGTCGCAAGCCATATGGCCCGCTATCAGGAAGGCAGAATAACTGCGGATCAAGTCAGCCTGTATATGCTCAGTAACGCTGGACGAAAGGGGCGGGAGGCGATGCTCACGCTGCAAAACGATCCGCAGTTTATCTCTAACCCAAAACGCCAGCGTGAAATAAATGGTCTTCTCTCCGGGAACGCTGGCGGAGCAGGTAAGATGACCGCCGCGATGCTGGAAAAACAGGTTCAGCTCGCACCGGGAATGGCTCGTCCTGATAAGGCATTGTGGCAAGCCATGCTCAACAATCAGTATCGCTTTGAGAGCTGCGATAGCGCCCAGAGTAACTGTTTACTCATGCCGCTGGATCTTAACGGCGACGGCAAGCCGGAAGCCGTGCTATTTCACTTTACCGATCGCACGATCGTGGCTTACACACAAACCGACACGGGCTGGAGGATAGCCGGGGACGCGTGGAAAATGCCGGAGGCGTTGACCAGAGAAGAACTTGACCGCGCATTAAGGCAGAGGAAAGTGAAATCTGTCGTGAAGCCCTGGGCGGATATTGAGATTTTTGGGGAGCGTGTCGATATGAGCTACGACAGTTACAATAATGCGCAGTGGCGTTAGTGCTCTTTCTTGCCGGGTGGCGCTACGCTTACCCGGCCTACAATTAGCAATCATATCAAAAAATTGCACCATTCATTGTAGGCCCGTGCGAGCATAGCGCCGCCGGGCAACTGGCTCAGACCTTAGTGAACCTGCGGATCCGCCGGAGAGGCGTTATTGCGGATCTCCGCGATATCCATCGAATTGAACACGTAGTGCGTACCGCAGTAGTCACAGTGCATATCGATTTCACCGTCTTCCGCCATGATGCTGTCGATCTCTTCATCCGGCAGGGTTTTCAGTGCGCCAGCACAACGCTCGCGAGAGCAGGTGCACTTAAATTCCACCGCCTGCGGATCGTAAACCGTCACTTCTTCTTCGTGGTACAGACGCCACAGCACGTCGGTCGCCGACAGGGTGAACAGCTCTTCCGCTTTGATGGTTTCCGTCAGCGTTGCCAGATGCTCGAAATCATTGGTCTGCGCATCCTGCGCAGGCAGAACCTGGAGCAGCATACCGCCGGCGGCAGGCTGGCCGTCAACTTCACCGGTACGGATGAACAGGCGGGTTGGCAGCTGTTCGGAACGCATGAAGTAATCTTCCAGGCAGGCGGCAAGCGTATCGCCTTCCAGACCGACCACGCCCTGATAGCGCTCACCTTCTTCAGGCGAGATGGTGATGACCAGGTAGCCGTTACCGACCAGCGTTTTCAGATCGGCATTTTCAGGGATATCGCCCTGAACGCGCGCCACGCCGCGCATTTGCTGCTGGTTATTGCCGTTGATCACCGCCAGCGACATTGGGCCATCGCCCTGCAACTGTACGGTAATATCGCCTGCGAATTTCAGCGTGGCGGTCAGCAGGCTGGTGGCAACCAGCAGTTCGCCCAACAGGGTTTTCACCGGCAGCGGGTAGTTGTGGTTTTCCAGAATCTGTTTCCAGGTTTCGGATACGGTGACCAGCTCGCCGCGCACGGCGAATTGTTCAAACAGATAGCGGTGTAATTGGTCGTGTTGGGCCATTTTCATCTCTCGTGCAGGTGAGGGTTACTCGTTCTCACCGTGTTTAAATTTCATCAGATCGCGGCGCTCTTTTTTATCCGGTCGCCGGTCCGGGTGAGGCATGGTCAGCGCATTCATTTTGCGCGCCAGCGCGGTTTTCTCACGCTTCTCTATGCTCTGGGCCGTCTCTTCATAAAGCAAAACGGCTTCGGTTGCGGGCCGCCGCTGTTCGGTAATGGCTTTCACCACGACCGTTTTTTCATCGTTGCCCTGGCGAAGCGTCAACGTGGCATTCAGTTCAACCAGCTTGCTCGGTTTGCTGCGCTGGCCGTTGTAATGCACCTTTCCGCCATCAACCATTTCACGGGCAAGGGCGCGCGTTTTATAAAAACGGGCGGCCCACAGCCATTTATCCAGTCTTACCCCATCAGAGGGTTTTTCTTTCATGGCGTCTCCTTCACGGTAAGTGAGGGGATCATCCGGCGATAGTCGTTCAGCCCCGGATGTCGCAGATAGCTTTTTTCAGCCAGGCCGGAATCAGGATTGGTCACGCCCAGGCAATAGCGAATGCCAAATGCGGCCGCAGAATCCAGAATGGGCTCACTGTCGTCAATGAACAGCGTCCGTTCCGGCTGTAAACCGGTCTCTTCCACCACGGCATGCCACAACCGCTGATCCTCTTTCGGATAACCAAATGTGTGGGTGGAAAGCAATAAATCAAGGTGTGAAGCAAGACCGGTATGTTCCAGCTTCACGGCCAGGTTATGGGGATGCGCATTTGTCAGCAAAATGCGGCGCTTACCGCAGGCTTTCAGCGCGTCCAGAAACGGGACCGTATCGTCACGCAGTACGGCGCGTGCGCCCTGGGCGGTGGTCATGGCACAAATATCCAGACCGAGTCGCTCGCTCCAGTAGTCAAGACAGTACCAGTTTAGCGTATGCTGCACCGCGCTATATTGCGAACGAATGAATTCCTGCGCTTCCGCCGGGGAGATCCCCTGCTGTTCACCGTATGTTTCCGGTACCAGCTTTTGCCAGAAATAGTTATCAAAGGCGAGATCGAGCAGCGTGCCGTCCATATCAAGCAGGACGGTATCGACCGCCTGCCAGTCGATATCAAGATGCATAAGGGGGAACTCCAGCCAGAAGAAACGTGCGCGACAGGGTAGCACAACTTGTCGCGCAGGGACGTTATCCGATCAGGCTCTCAGAAGAGGAGATCAGTTTCGGATTAAGGCAATTTTCGTAGTAGGCCTGGATGTCTGCCAGTCGCGTGCGGGAGCGCTGGTAGCGGCGTACGGCCTGATAACCGTTCCAGACAATGCACGCCAGCATCGCAATCAGCAGCAGAGATGTTCCTACGTAGCGCCACAGGCCAGCGCTGTCCGGCATGCGGTGCAGGCCAATATGACGTGTGCCGTTGGCGTCGGTAAACAGGGTAGTGACGATCCCTTCTGCGCTGAACGGCGTTCGCATCAGCATCTGCGCCAGGCGCTGAAATTCGCTCCACTGTTCCTGAGCAGGATAGTCATACAGCGAAACCTGCGGATAGGGTTGATCCACCAGGTCGCTGCCTTCATCGCTGGCAATCACAAATCCGCCTGGCGCCGGGCTGTTAAGCGCCTGGGCCGCACGGGTGGTTTCACGCAGCACGAAGGGGGCGGTAGACGTCGCCACCAGGTTATCCAGCGACTCGGCGCTGACCGGACGCAGAAGCACGTTCACGCCGTCGAGGCGTCCCGCTTCGGCGCGTTTCACCAGCGCATCCCAGTCCTTGCTGTTGCCGAGGTTGACCAGCGCGTTCTTAAGCCGGATACAGTCATCCTGAGCCGAACAGAGATCTTCAGTTTTCAGGACGATTTCGCCAAAGTCATCCAGCAGGACCATGCCCGACTTCTGAATGGCCGAGCGCAGAGCAGGGCTCACGCGAGAATCATCATCCGGTTTTGGATGGAGCTGGCGATTAATCGTCTGGGTGAGCGCGGTAGCCTTATTGACCACATCCGATTCCGGCAGCGGCAGCGGAGAGGCATCATTCCAGATGATCTGAGAGCAGTCGAACGGCGCGAACGGCGAGTTCTGACGCGTGTTCCAGGCGCCCGGCGTGTGGATATTACACATCCCGGTACCTTTCAGCCGCAACGTATCTCCCACGCGGACACCCGCTTCTTCAAGCTGCTGGACGCTGGTGGCTTCCACGGTTTGCGCCCCTTTGATCCACGACAGGGTAAACTTAATCGGCATATCCAGCGGCACGAAGAGCAGCAGCATAACGAAGACGAGCGCAGCGCCACCGGCAATCACCGCGCTGCGAAGCCAGTGCTGAAGCGGGAAGTTTTTCACTTCATCGTGCAGGGACAAATAACGTCCCTGGCGTACAACGTGGCGGTCGAGATAGATATCAATATCCGTTTTTTGGCCCAGGTCCTGCGCAATCCACGGCTGCCAGTGGCGTGGATAGATAAGATCGATGATCCCGAGCGAGATATTGTTGATATGTTCCTGATCGTTCTCGCCGAACAGTCCCCAGCGTTTTGGGGTTCCGCGCAGGCAGTGAATTTCACGTAACGACGTTTTTGCCGGCGGGGCAAATATGCCCCACAGTCCGGCGGCCAGAAGCAGTACCGCGCCACCCGCGAGCCACGGAACAAACACGTCCGGCGTCAGCAGGCAGATGAAAAAGAGCAGGAACGAGACGACAATCAGCACCGCTTCGCGAATGCCATCCGGGCGGCTCAGGACGTACTCTTCATGCGTCTCCTGACGGATGTTCAGCAGTTCAATCTGCTCTGTCTCTTCACCGCGAATAGAGGCCTGCGTTCCGCTCGCGCGCTCCAGCGCAAAGCGTGGCGCTTCCTGAACATATTCGCTCAGGGTGTGACCATTAAGGGAAATAACCAGCGGCAACGTATCGGTATGGATGAGCTCGACGCTGTTTTCATCGTTAATATACTGCTCCCAGAAGGGCGGCAGGTGGACTTCAACAGAATCGAGATAGTAACGCCACTTGTTGGGATCGTCGGTAGTGATGCCGTAGCGGGTAATGGAGCGCGTCACGCACAAAACGGTGTCGCTTTGTGCGTTCAGGTTAAGCGATACGGGGGCGGTGCTGGCGCCGGTAGGGCCAGGCGAAAGCCGGGATCGGTTCAGCGTGTCGAGATACTGCTCAACGGTGCTGCGTTCCTCTGGCGAGAGCTTGCGCGTGTTTGCCCCGGCGAACGCGTTTAAAAAGGGCAGCCGATAACGGCGATGTACGCGGCGCCTGAATACCCACACCGCAATCGACGCGCAGGCCAGCACAGCAGCGAGAAAAATCAAAATGGTGCTCATGCTTTCCCCATCTTACTTATCTTCTTACAGGTGTTGTCAGTCGCACCTTTTGTACAATGAATGAGATTCTGTGGTCGGCTATCGGCAAGTATGGAGTCTAACTTGAGCATGTTGACGCGCATCCCAGTGACCGGTAATGATACCAAAGCCTGTTCCGGCGCGATATCAGCAAATTCCTGGAAACATTTCAACCTATTGACATTTGTTTTGAAATGAGAATCGCATTCAGTTACGTTGCATAAATGTAAATAAAGAGCAATTGACATTGCCGAAACCGTACGGCGTATCGCACAATAAAGCCAGTTCACCCAGCAAAGACCCGTCAAGATGACCAAACCCTTACAAAAGCCCACCATTCTGAATGTTGAAACCGTCGCGAAATCGCGTCTGTTTAATGTTGAAAGCGTGGATCTGGAATTCAGCAACGGCGTGCGTCGTGTTTATGAACGTATGCGCCCCTCCACGCGCGAAGCGGTGATGATTGTGCCCATTGTCGACGAGCACCTGATCCTCATTCGTGAATACGCCGTGGGCATTGAATCCTACGAGCTGGGCTTTTCCAAAGGACTGATCGACCCGGGCGAAACGGTTTTTGAAGCGGCAAACCGGGAGCTGAAAGAAGAGGTCGGTTTTGGCGCGAAGGAGCTGACGTTCCTGAAAAAGCTGAGCATGGCGCCATCCTATTTTTCCAGCAAAATGAACATTGTTGTCGCGGAAGATCTCTATCCTGAATCGCTGGAAGGAGACGAGCCGGAACCGCTGCCGCAGGTTCGCTGGCCGCTGGCCCACCTGATGGATTTGCTGGAAGATCCTGACTTTAACGAGGCGCGCAACGTGAGCGCACTGTTCCTGGTGCGGGAGTGGCTGAAGGGGCAGGGGCGTTTGTAGCGCCACCCGTAAAAACGGCAACCGATGGTTGCCGTTTTGCGTTACGCTGTAGGCCGGGTCAGGCGTCGTCGCCACCCGGCTTTTTTGTCGGCGTCAGAAGAGCTCGTGCGTTTCGCCGTTATCAATGATTTCGGTACCCACCTCGTGCACCGCCTGCGTGGTTGGCTGCGTGCCCTCGATGAAATACTCTGCGCGGCTGTTGCCGCCATTCGCCAGCTGCCCGGTGCTGCGGTCAATATTGACCGTGACAATGCCCGGCGGAGGCGTTAGCGGCTGCTCCGGTACGCCGTCGAGAGCGGCCTTCATGTAAGCATCCCAGGCCGGCTGCGCACTCTTCGCTCCGCCCTCGTAACCGGAAATCTGATCTTTAATCGCGCCAGAAGCGGTTGTGCGCCCCAGAGTACGGCGGTGATCGTCAAAACCAATCCAGACCGAGGTGACAACGCCCGGGCCATAACCCGAGAACCAGGCATCTTTTGAACTGTTGGTGGTGCCGGTTTTGCCGCCAATGTCGCGGCGCTGCAAATCGCGGCCCGCTCGCCAGCCGGTGCCTTGCCAGCCCGGTTCGCCAAAGATGTTGGTGTTCAGCGCGCTCTTAATCAGGAACGACAGCGGGGTGCTGATGACGTGCGGGGCATACTCCTGCGCGCCGCTCTGGGCGACCAGCGCCTGATTAGCCTGTTCCAGCTGAGGCTGCGGCACCGTCAGATTCTGACGTTCCTGAGAGATCGCCACATCTTCCATATCCTTGTTTTCAAGGACATTTGATTTTGGCGTGTCGCCGTAAATCACCGGTATATCGCATTCAGGGCAGGCAATTTTCGGCTTCGCTTCAAACACCACGCCGCCCTGATCGTTCTCGATTTTGCTGATGAAATACGGATCGACCAGGAAGCCGCCGTTCGCCATCACCGAGTATCCACGCGCGACCTGAAGCGGCGTAAAGGACGCGGAGCCGAGCGCCAGAGATTCGGTATGGACGATGTTTTGCGCCGGGAAGCCGAAGCGTTGCAGATACTCTGCCGCATAATCAACGCCCATCGCACGCATCGCGCGAACCATGACCACGTTCTTCGACTGGCCAAGCCCCTGACGAAGACGGATAGGGCCAGCGTATTGCGCCGGAGAGTTCTTCGGCTGCCAGTCAGAGCCCGCACCGGCATCCCAGCGGGAAATGGGCACGTCGTTGAGAATACTGGCGAGCGTCAGCCCCTTGTCCATCGCCGCGGTATACAGGAACGGTTTGATGTTCGAACCGACCTGACGCAGCGCCTGGGTTGCGCGGTTAAATTTGCTCTGGTTGAAATCGAACCCGCCCACCAGCGCCATCACGGCACCGTTTTGCGGATTGATGGAGACCAGGGCAGAGTTGACGTCCGGCACCTGCGCCAGCCACCAGGCATCACCGACCTGACGTACCCAGATTTGTTGTCCGGTTTGTACGACATCGGTCACTTTACGCGGCGTCGGGCCCTGAAGAGTGTCAGAGCGGTACGGACGCGCCCAGCGGACACCCTCCATGCGCAGCGACACAGAGGTGCCATCGGCCATCATTGCCACCGCTTCCTGCGGATCGGCCTGGGTTACCACCGCCGGACGCAGCGGGCCATAGGTCGGCAGCGCCTTCAGGGAATCAGTGATTTTTTTGCTGTCCCATGCGCCTTCGCCCACTCTCCACAGCACGTTAGACGGGCCGCGATAGCCGTGACGCATATCGTAATCCATCACGTTATTACGCACCGCCTGCTGGGCAGCCTGCTGCACCTTGCGGGTCACGGTGGTGTAAACGCGATAGCCGTCTTCATACGCTTTGTCGCCGTAGCGGCGCACCATCTCCTGGCGAACCATTTCCGTCAGATACGGCGATGAGAAAGCAATTTCCGGCGCATGGTAATTGGCGTCGATAACCTCGCCGCGCGCCCGATTGTAGTCATCCTGGCTGATGTAGCCTTCGCTCAGCATACGCGACAGCACCACGTTGCGACGCGCGGTGGCGCGGTCCAGCGAGTAGAGCGGGTTAAATGTGGACGGCGCTTTTGGCAGGCCGGCAATGGTCGCCATTTCGCTCAGCGTGAGCTGATCGATCGGCTTACCAAAATAGACCTGCGCCGCTGCCCCTACGCCATAGGCGCGGTAGCCCAGATAGATCTTGTTGAGGTAAAGCTCAAGGATCTCGTCTTTGCTCAGCAGTTGCTCAATGCGGATCGCGAGGAATACCTCTTTGATCTTACGCATTAGCGTCTTTTCCGGGCTGAGGAAGAAGTTACGCGCCAGCTGCTGGGTAATGGTACTTGCCCCCTGAGAGGCATGACCAGAGAACAGCGCCACGCTTGCCGCACGGAAAATACCGACCGGATCCACACCGTGGTGCTCGTAAAAACGGCTGTCCTCGGTGGCGATAAAGGCCTTCACCATGACGGGCGGAATTTCATTTAAGGTCAACGGGATACGACGTTTCTCGCCGTATTGCGCCATCAGTTCACCGTCGGCGCTATAGACCTGCATAGGGATCTGGAGCCGCACATCACGAAGCGTGGCGACATCAGGTAGTTGCGGCTCGACATATTTGTACAAACCAATAATCGAGCCTGCTCCCAGCAGAATGCAACAGACTGCAAGGATCAATAAATACTTTACGAACTTCACCGGAGATTTCCCATTTGGTTTAGCCTGGGCAGTTTCTAAACAATCGCGCGGTAGTATAAAGGCAAGCCTGATTCATTGATATAGCCGTCACTCCGACGGGCGATAAGGAGATCGTGAAGCATGGCTTTTAAAACGTGGCAAACAGGCGTTCATATTCAACAGGATAAGGTGGTCGCGGTGGCGCTGACCCGGGAGCGGGCCGGCTGGCGTTTACGCCGCTGGTGGGCCGTGCCGCTGTCGGACGGCATTATTGGGGAGGGAAAAATACTCAAGCCCGATCAACTGGTTAATGCATTACGCGGCTGGCGGAAGACGTTGCCGCACGCGCATCGGGTTTTTCTCTCATTTCCGGCGACGCGCGTGCTGCAACGCGCGTTGCCCCGGCCCAACGTAGCCTTGCGCGACAGCGAACAGCTCACCTGGGTAGGGGCCACATTAGCACGTGAGCTGGAGATGCCCGCCGATACGCTCTGCTTTGACTACGCGCAGGATACGTTCAGCAACACATTTCATGTCACCGCGGCGCAAAACAGAGAGGTCGATACTCTGCTGTCGCTGGCGAAAGCGCTGCGTTTGCGCCTGGCCGCCATCGCCCCGGATGCCGGCGCGCTGGCTAATCTTCTCTCTGCTGTTGAACCCGCCCGGTGCGTGGCCTGGAGGGATGAAGACCAGTGGTTATGGGCGATGCGTCATCAGTGGGGGCGGCGCTATACCACAGAAGCGGCGACGGTGAATGAGCTGGCGGCGCTGCTTGCGCTGTCTGCTTCTGACATCGCCGTTTTTGATGCTACTCGCGATCCCTGGGAAGCGGTGACGCTGTGTCAGCCGCCGCTGCCTGAATGCGGTGCTGAGTACACCGTCGCCCTGGCGCTGGCCATGAGCGAGGCACGTTGATGAGCATGCCCAATCTTTTACCGTGGCGTCGGCAACAGCGTATCCAGCGTCTGCGCTTCTGGGGCCTGCTGTACGTCGCCTCGTTGCTGGTGATGCTGGCGGGCGGCGTTAGCCTGCGGGCGGCTCAGTCTCTTTCGTCACATGCGTTGCAAAGCGATCTGGCGGGCACGCGTGCGGTGCAGAAGGTATTGAAAGCCCGTCAGCCGCAGCCAGCGGCGCTGAATACCCCTTCTCAGCCGCCCGAGCCGGTGGCCTGGCAACCCGTGCTGGAATCCCTCGCTGGCGCCATGCCCCAGCAGGCCTGGCTGACGGCGCTGCGTTACCAGCCACCCACGCTGATCCTGACGGGTTATACCTCCTCACTTTCGGCGCTCTCCGCCATGACCGATGCACTGAAAAGGGTGGCGGGTTTTAACCCCGGGCCGACAGGCGAACTGCAACAGGATAGCCAGGGGCGATGGATGTTCTCTTTTCAGCTGCATAGCCGGAGGTAGCCAGTGGGGATCTATCAACGCTGGGCTGATGCACGCCCTTCCCGACGCGTACTTTGCTGGTTGATGGCATCGGGGGTCATCGCGTTTGTGATGTGGGGGCTGCTGCTCAGACCCGCAGCTCTTCGCCACGCCGATATTCAGGCGCAGGCCATCAGTACACAGCGGATTAATGCCTCGTTGTGGCCAGAAGCCAGACGGCGACCGGGGGTGACGCAAGGGAAGCTCTCGCAGCCCTTTTCTCCGCTGGCATTTCAGCGTGAGGACGCAAGGCTGGTGTACTGGAAGCCGCAAAAGAGTGGGGGAGAGCTGGCGCTGGATGTCTCATGGAGCGCCGTTCCGGCGCTCTTTTCCCGGCTGGCGCTTAAGAACGTGCGGGTGAGCGCGTTTGATCTTACGCCTCAGGGCAAGCAGCTACGCCTCAGCCTGCAACTGGAGGTCGGTCATGCGCGGTAAAGCCCGTTTGCTGATCCTGCTTTCTCCGCTTTTCCTGACCGGGATGCGGGATCCCTTCTCAGTGCCACACGAGAGCTGCGCCGCAGGGCAACTGAGCCAGTGGCGTTATCAGGGGATAGTCAGTGGCGGCATGGATATCGGCCTTATGCAGGACGGGCAGAAACGCTGGCACCGGGTAAAAACGCAGATGCGGTTACCGCCAGGCTGGCGGGTAAGTGCGATAGATAAACAACAACTGACCGTTGATGTCGGCGACATGTGCGAGCCGAAGCGATGGACATGGCAACGAGAAGGAACGAAAAAAAGTGAAGATAAGGATATTGCTGTTGCTGACGGCACTCAGCCAACCCCTGTGGGCCGCCACGCCAAAACCGGTCACCCTGCTGGTGGATGATGTCCCGGTGGTGCAGGTTTTACAGGCATTGATAGCGCAGGCGGACCGCAATCTGGTGGTCTCGCCGGACGTCAGCGGTTCGCTTTCGCTAAATTTAACACGGGTGCCCTGGAGGCAGGCGCTCCAGACGGTAGTGAACAGCGCCGGGCTGGTATTGCGGGAAGAGGGCGGCATTTTTTATGTGCATACGGCGGCCTGGCAACGGGACCAACAGACGCGTAAAGAGCAGGAGCGGGCCCAGCGTTTGCTCGATGCCCCGCTTCTCTCTCACAGCATTCCGTTTGCCTGGGCAGATGCAGCCGAATTGCAAAAAGCGGCGGAGAAGCTCTTAAGCCCGAAAGGCAGTCTGTCCGTCGACAAGCGCACCAATCGTCTCCTGATCAGGGATAACCAGACGGTTGTGGACACGCTCTCGCGCTGGGCGGCGCAGATGGATCTGCCCATCGAGCAGGTGGAGCTGGCGGCGCAAATCGTGACCATCAATGAAAAAAGCCTGCGCGAGCTGGGCGTGAAGTGGAGTCTCGCCGAGGCGTCGGAGGCGGGAAAAGTGGGGCAGGTGACGACGCTTGGTGCCGATCTGTCGGTCGCCAGCGCAACCACCCACGTGGGGTTCAACATCGGGCGCATCAACGGCAGGATGCTGGATCTTGAGCTGTCTGCGCTTGAGCAAAAGCAGCAGGTGGACATTATCGCCAGCCCGCGGCTGCTGGCGTCGCATATGCAACCGGCCAGCATCAAGCAGGGCAGTGAAATTCCGTATCAGGTTTCCAGCGGCGAGAGCGGGGCGACATCCGTTGAATTTAAAGAGGCGGTATTAGGGATGGAGGTCACACCGGTGGTGCTGCCAGGCGGCCGCGTACGTCTGAAGCTGCATATCAGTGAAAATATGCCCGGACAGGTACTGCAACAGGCAGACGGCGAAACGCTGGCGATTGATAAACAGGAGATCGAAACGCAGGTGGAAGTAAAAAGTGGGGAAACGATCGCACTGGGCGGGATCTTTTCGCAAAAGAATAAAACCGGACGCGATAGCGTGCCTGTGCTGGGCAACATACCGTGGCTGGGTCAGTTGTTTCGCCATGACGGAAAAGATAACGAACGGCGCGAGCTGGTGGTGTTTATCACGCCACGTCTGGTCAGTATTCATTAATGGGTAACGATCCCCGCAATGATTTTGCATTCAGTTTGTTGCAGATGTTTGACGTGGGGCATGAATTAGCATACAAGGAGTACCGATTTGAGTTGGCCTTACGTCTTATTTCCTTATGCGCCGGGAACGGTGATTTAATCAGTTGCCAAACAAGCCGGAGTATTGAGATAATTTTTCGTCTGACTCTCGCTCTATTGCAAATGAGGTTTCAGTTCATGTCCTGCTACGCCAGGTGTCTGCGCAGCGGGGATTACCATTAACGAATAGTCTTAGTAGTACCGAAAAAATGGCAGAGAAACGCAATATCTTTCTGGTTGGGCCTATGGGTGCCGGCAAAAGCACTATTGGGCGTCAGTTAGCTCAACAACTCAATATGGAATTTTACGATTCTGATCAAGAGATTGAGAAACGAACCGGAGCGGATGTGGGCTGGGTCTTCGACGTAGAAGGCGAAGAAGGTTTCCGTGACCGAGAAGAAAAAGTGATCAACGAACTCACGGAAAAACAGGGCATTGTGCTGGCAACAGGCGGCGGCTCTGTAAAATCTCGCGAAACCCGCAACCGTCTCTCCGCCCGTGGCGTAGTGGTCTATCTTGAGACGACCATCGAAAAACAGCTGGCACGCACGCAGCGTGATAAAAAGCGCCCGTTGTTGCAGGTTGAAACACCGCCACGTGAAGTTCTGGAAGCTTTGGCCGATGAACGCAATCCTCTGTACGAAGAGATTGCTGATGTGACCATTCGTACTGACGATCAAAGCGCTAAAGTGGTTGCAAACCAGATTATTCATATGCTGGAAAGCAACTGATTCTGGCTTTATATACACTCGCCTGCGGGTAAAAGCATTTAAGGTGGATGTCGCGTCATGGAGAGGATTACAGTTACTCTCGGGGAACGTAGTTACCCTATCACCATCGCGGCTGGTTTGTTTAACGATCCAGCTTCCTTCTTACCACTGAAAGCGGGTGATCAGGCGATGCTGGTCACCAACGAGACGCTGGCTCCGCTTTATCTCGACCGTGTACGCCACCTGCTTGAGCAGGCGGGCGTGAAGGTCGACAGTGTGATTCTGCCCGATGGCGAGCAGTACAAAAGCCTGACGGTACTGGATACCGTCTTTACCGCACTTCTGCAAAAACCGCACGGTCGTGATACAACACTGCTTGCCCTTGGCGGCGGCGTTGTGGGCGATCTGACCGGTTTTGCAGCCGCCAGCTATCAGCGCGGTGTGCGCTTTATTCAAATTCCAACCACGTTGCTGTCACAGGTCGATTCTTCTGTAGGCGGTAAAACGGCGGTTAACCATCCGCTCGGCAAAAACATGATTGGCGCGTTCTACCAGCCTGCATCGGTGGTGGTGGATCTCGACTGTCTGAAAACGTTGCCAGCACGCGAACTGGCGTCTGGCCTTGCAGAAGTGATCAAATACGGCATTATTCTTGACGGTGAGTTCTTCAACTGGCTGGAAGAGAATATGGATGCGCTGCTGCGCCTCGATGGGCAGGCAATGGCCTACTGTATTCGCCGTTGCTGTGAGCTGAAAGCAGAAGTCGTTGCCGCAGATGAGCGTGAAACCGGCTTACGTGCTTTACTGAATCTGGGGCATACGTTTGGTCACGCGATCGAAGCCGAAATGGGCTACGGTAACTGGCTTCACGGTGAAGCTGTCGCTGCCGGGATGGTTATGGCGGCCCGTGCCTCTGAACGTCTGGGGCAGTTCAGGCCGGAAGAGACAGCGCGTATCATCGCGTTGCTTAAGCGCGCTGGCTTGCCGGTGAGTGGTCCGCAGGAAATGTCTGCGCAGGCGTACCTTCCCCACATGATGCGCGATAAAAAAGTATTGGCAGGTGAGATGCGTCTGGTGCTCCCGCTTGCAATAGGGAAAAGTGAAGTGCGCGGCGGAGTGCCGCACGAAGTCGTACTTGGCGCTATTGCTGATTGTCAGCAGGCGTAACAACTAGAAAGGTCAGACCGCTGTAACAGGTGGTCGTTTTAGCTTCAGGTAAATGCAGAGTCGTTGGCAGAAGCCTTTGAGTGGGGTGTTAAATGGATGAATTCAAACCAGAAGACGAGCTGAAACCCGATCCCAGCGATCGTCGTACTGGTCGTTCTCGTCAATCTTCAGAACGTGATAACGAGCCGCAGATCAACTTTGACGATGTCGATCTGGATGCAGACGATCGTCGCCCTTCGCGTAGCCGCAACGCGCGCAATGAGCGTGAAGACGAGGCGTTTGAATCCGAAGAAGAGTTAATGGATGAACAGCCTGTTGAACGTCGTCCGCGCAAGCGTAAAAAAGCGGTAGCGGCAAAACCGGCCTCCCGTCAGTACATCATGATGGGCCTTGGCGTTCTGGTGCTGGTACTGCTGATTGTCGGCATTGGTTCCGCGCTAAAAGCCCCTTCTACCCATTCTACCGAGAAGACCGCGTCTGCCGAGAAGAGCATCGACCTGTCTGGTAACGATGCGAGCAACCAGGCGAATGGCGCTCAGCCTGCGCCGGGCACCACCTCCGCAGAGCAGACCGCAGGCAACACCAGCGCCGGTCAGGATATCTCTCTGCCGCCCGTCTCTGCTACCCCGACTCAGGGCCAGGCGCCCGCTACGCCTGAAGGCCAGCAGCGTGTTGAAGTTCAGGGCGATCTGAACAACGCGCTGATGCAGCCGCAGAATCAGGAGCAGGTTAACAACGCCGTGGTGAACTCCACGCTGCCAACTGAACCGGCCACCGTTGCGCCAGTGCATGGCAGCAATGCCCAGCAGCAAACTGCGGCAACGGAAACCAAACCGCGCC
The DNA here is from genome assembly GCF_014896205.1 of Enterobacter cloacae complex sp. I2. Taxonomy (NCBI): domain Bacteria; kingdom Pseudomonadati; phylum Pseudomonadota; class Gammaproteobacteria; order Enterobacterales; family Enterobacteriaceae; genus Enterobacter; species Enterobacter cloacae complex sp. I2. The sequence goes on along the minus strand of NZ_JADBRA010000007.1, from coordinate 39,600 downwards.
AGACGCAGACTGCGCCGCGTCAGGAACGTAAGCAGACCGTGATTGAGCCGAAGCGTGAGACGAAACCACAGGCTGTGGCAAAAGCGCCAGAAACGAAAGCGCCAGCGCAGACAAAACCTGCGGTGAGCCAGCCGGTTAAAGCGCCAACGCCTGCGGCAACCGCTGCACCGAAAGCAACGGCGACCACAACCGCGCCTGCGGCAACTGCGGCACCGGCTGCAACGCCAGCCGCTAGCGCATCCAACACCGCGACAGGGAAAACGACGGGTAACGTGGGTTCTCTTAAAGCCGCGTCATCCAGCAACTACACGTTGCAGCTGAGCAGTTCGTCTAACTACGACAACCTCAACGCCTGGGCGAAGAAATCGAATCTGAAAAACTATGTGGTTTATCAGACGACCCGTAACGGACAGCCGTGGTACGTGCTGGTAAGCGGTGTTTATGCTTCTAAAGATGAAGCAAAACGTGCCGTCTCCACGCTGCCAGCCGATGTGCAGGCGAAAAATCCGTGGGCGAAGCCGATTCATCAGGTGCAGGCCGATCTGAAGTAATGTTTAAAGCGCAGGATGCTGTCGGAGCTTTCTCCACAGCCGGAGAAGGTGTAATCAGTTAGTCAGCATGAAAAAAAATCGCGCTTTTCTGAAATGGGCAGGGGGGAAATACCCCCTGCTCGATGATATTAAAAAGCACCTGCCGAAAGGCGAGTGTCTTATCGAGCCCTTCGTGGGTGCTGGATCGGTGTTCCTGAATACCGATTTTTCTCGTTATATCCTGGCGGATATCAACAGCGACCTTATCAGCCTCTATAACATCGTCAAACTGCGTACCGATGAGTATGTGGAAGAGGCGCGGAAGCTCTTTACGCCAGAGAACAACAACCCGGACGTCTACTATCAGTTCCGCGCTGAGTTTAATCAGAGCCAGGATCCGTTCCGTCGCGCGCTGTTGTTTCTTTATCTCAACCGCCATGGTTACAACGGCCTGTGCCGGTATAATCTGCGTGGCGAGTTTAACGTGCCGTTTGGCCGCTATAAGCGCCCCTACTTCCCGCAGGACGAACTGTATCACTTTGCTGAAAAAGCGCAGAATGCCGAATTCTATTGCCTCTCCTATGAAGAGTGCATGGAGCTGGCGGGCGTAAACTCGGTGGTTTACTGCGACCCGCCTTACGCGCCGCTGTCTGCCACGGCAAATTTCACCGCCTACCATACCAACAGCTTTAGCCCTGCCGAGCAGGCGCGTCTGGCGGAGTTGGCGGAAAAGCTGGTCAGCAAAAGAATTCCGGTGTTAATTTCGAATCACGACACGCCTGATACGCGCGAATGGTACAAAGCCGCGAAGCATTTTCAGGTAAAAGTGCGTCGTAGCATTAGCAGCAACGGCGGCACACGTAAAAAGGTGGACGAACTTCTGGCGCTTTATCGACCCTGAGCCTTTGCCCGCCGGTAAACACATTTCAAGGAGATGCGGATGAAACAGTTTTTGATTGCTCCCTCAATTCTGTCGGCCGATTTTGCCCGCCTGGGTGAAGACACTGCCAAAGCTCTCGCGGCTGGCGCGGACGTCGTCCATTTCGACGTGATGGATAACCACTACGTTCCCAACCTGACCATCGGTCCGATGGTGCTTAAAGCGCTGCGTAATTACGGGATCACCGCGCCCATTGACGTGCATCTGATGGTGAAGCCGGTTGACCGCATCGTGCCTGATTTTGCCGCAGCGGGTGCCAGCATCATCACTTTCCACCCGGAAGCCTCCGAGCACGTTGACCGCACGCTGCAACTGATCAAAGAGAACGGCTGTAAGGCGGGGCTGGTCTTTAACCCGGCGACCCCGCTGAGCTATCTCGACTACGTGATGGACAAGCTGGACGTGATCCTGCTGATGTCCGTTAACCCGGGCTTTGGCGGCCAGTCGTTTATCCCACAGACCCTCGACAAACTGCGTGAAGTGCGCCGCCGTATCGATGAGTCTGGCTATGATATTCGCCTGGAAGTGGACGGCGGCGTGAAGGTGAATAATATCGGTGAGATTGCGGCTGCGGGTGCGGATATGTTCGTCGCGGGCTCCGCCATCTTCGATCAGCCGGATTACAAAAAAGTTATTGATGAAATGCGCCGTGAACTGGCGAAGGTAAGTCATGGATAAATTGCAGGCTATTCGGGGTGTATCATTTGACCTCGACGGCACGCTGGTCGACAGCGCGCCAGGATTAACCAGCGCCGTCGATCGGGCGCTGTATGCGCTTGAACTCCCCGTTGCGGGCGAAGAGCGCGTCGTGACGTGGATTGGTAACGGTGCGGACGTGCTGATGGAGCGCGCGCTGGCCTGGGCGCGTCAGGAGCGCGCCTCTCAGCGTTCCGCACAGGGAAAACCGAGCGTTGATCTCGCGGATATCCCCCAGGACGAACAGCAGCGTATTCTGCGTAAACTGTTCGACCGTTTCTATGAAGAGACCGTCGAAGAGGGCAGTTTCCTGTTCCCGGATGTCCAGGAAACCCTGAGCGCGCTGCACGCGAAAGGCATCCCGCTGGGGCTGGTGACCAACAAGCCAACACCGTTCGTTGCGCCTCTGCTGGAAGCGCTGGATATCGCGAAATACTTCTCCGTGATTGTGGGCGGCGATGACGTGCAGAATAAAAAGCCGCATCCGGAACCGCTGTTGCTGGTGGCAGGAAAATTATCCTTAGCGCCGGCGGAGCTGCTCTTTGTCGGGGATTCCCGCAATGATATTCTGGCTGCCAGAGCGGCAGGTTGCCCGTCTGTTGGGTTGACCTACGGCTACAACTACGGTGAGGCCATTACGCTGAGTGAGCCGGACGTTGTGTTCGACCACTTCAAAGATTTGTTGCCCGCACTCGGGCTCTCGCACAGTGAACATCAGGAATTGAATAATGACTAAGCCCATCGTTTTTAGTGGCGCACAGCCTTCAGGTGAACTGACCATTGGTAACTACATGGGTGCGTTACGTCAGTGGGTGAGCATGCAGGATGACTACCACTGCATTTATTGCATCGTGGATTTGCATGCTATCACCGCGCGTCAGGATCCCGAGAAGCTGCGTAAAGCGACGCTGGATACGCTGGCGCTGTATCTGGCCTGCGGAATCGATCCCGAGAAGAGCACCATTTTCGTTCAGTCTCACGTGCCGGAGCACGCGCAGCTGGGCTGGGCGCTGAACTGCTACACCTACTTCGGTGAGCTGAGCCGCATGACCCAGTTCAAGGATAAATCTGCCCGTTACTCTGAAAACATCAACGCCGGTCTGTTTGACTATCCGGTGCTGATGGCGGCCGATATTCTGCTGTATCAGACCAACCAGGTGCCGGTGGGTGAAGACCAGAAGCAGCATCTGGAGCTGAGCCGCGATATCGCCCAGCGCTTCAACGCGCTGTACGGCGACGTGTTCAAGGTGCCGGAGCCGTTTATTCCAAAATCCGGCGCGCGCGTGATGTCGCTGCTGGAGCCGACCAAAAAGATGTCTAAGTCTGACGATAACCGCAACAACGTTATCGGCCTGCTGGAAGATCCGAAATCGGTGGTGAAAAAGCTCAAGCGTGCGGTAACCGACTCCGACGAGCCGCCGGTAGTGCGCTACGACGTGCAGAATAAAGCGGGCGTATCCAACCTGCTGGACATCCTCTCCGGCGTAACCGGACAGAGCATCCCTGAGCTGGAAAAACACTTCGAAGGCAAGATGTACGGCCACCTGAAAGGCGAAGTGGCTGACGCCGTTTCCGGTATGCTGACCGAGTTGCAGGAGCGTTATCATCGTTACCGTAACGACGAAGCATTCCTGCAAAAAGTGATGAAAGAGGGCGCAGAAAAAGCCAGCGCGCGCGCGTCGGAAACCCTGAAAGCGGTGTACGAGGCGATTGGGTTTGTGGCGAAACCTTAAGCCGCCACCCGACAAATACGGACTCAATAAAAAAACCGGGAAATTCCCGGTTTTTTTACGCCTGAAAAACGCTTACTGCTGTGCCGCCGGGCCGCAACCGCCAATGATCTTCGAAATGGAGATCGCCGGGTGCAGCAGGTAATCATAGCTGCAATTATTTTTAGTATTTTGAACGTGACCGGTGCAGGCCGTCAGAGTTGATAACAGGCCGACCAGAACGGCAGCTTTTGCCAGTTTGAACATACGCATTCCTTGTCTAAAAATCTAAAATTGGATGTAACACGAGGGAATAAATGGAAAAGTTCCATTATGCGGGCGGTATGTTATCGACTGAGGTATGAAGGGAGTAGTCCGCATAAGGACTACTCCAGGAAGAGAGACTATGGTTAGTGGTTCGAGAACCAGTTCAGCTTTTCGCGCAGCTCAACCACGCGTCCAACAACGATCAGCGCCGGGCTTTGAACCTGCTGCGCCAGCTCGCCCAACTGCGTCAGCACGCCATCAACCACGCGCTGCGTAATGGCGGTACCGTTTTCTACCAGCGCGACCGGCATATCTGCTTCCATGCCGTGCTCCAGCAGTTTCGCCTGAATAGTGGCGGCCTGATTTAGCCCCATATAGAAGACCAGCGTCTGCTTTTCAGCGGCCAGATTATGCCAGTCCAGCTCGCTGCCGGTTTTCAGGTGCCCCGTTACCAGGCGCACGCTCTGGGCATAATCGCGGTGGGTCAACGGGATACCGGAATAGGCAGAACAGCCGGATGCCGCGGTAATGCCCGGCACTACGGAGAACGGAATACCCGCGTTGCACAGGGTTTCCAGCTCTTCGCCGCCGCGACCAAAGATAAACGGATCGCCACCCTTCAGGCGCACCACGCGCTTACCTTTTTGCGCTTCCCGCAGCAGGATCTGGTTGATCTCTTCCTGCGGCACGCAGTGATAGCCCGCCCGTTTGCCGACGAACACGCGGTCAGCATCCCGGCGTACCAGGTTCATGATGTCATCAGAGACCAGACGGTCATACACCACGATATCGGCCTGCTGGATCTGCTGTAGGCCTTTCAGCGTCAGCAGGCCCGCATCGCCGGGACCTGCGCCCACCAGCACCACTTCACCGCGGTGATCCAGCGGTTCAGAGAGAAGCTGCTCGGTGGTCTCTTCAACCGCTTTCGCGTCCTGATTTGCCAGCGACTGCGCCAGCCTGTCGTTGACAAAGAACTTCTCCCAGAAGCGACGGCGTTCGCCCACTGTTGAGAAGGTTTGCTTCACGCGGGAACGAAGCTGCCCGGCGTAGTGGGCAATCTGGCCGAGATGCTGCGGCAGCACGGCCTCCAGTTTTTCCCGCAGCAGGCGGGCAAGCACGGGCGAGCGGCCGCCGGACGACACCGCAATCATCAGCGGTGAACGGTCGATAATCGACGGCATGATAAAGCTCGCCTCTTTCGGCGCATCCACCACGTTACAGAAGATGCGGCGCGCTTCGCAGGCGTCGCTGACGCGCTGGTTAACGTCATCGTTATCCGTTGCGGCGATGGTCAGCCAGCAGGTTTCCAGCAGGGATTCATCAAATTCGCCCTGCACCAGCGTGAGCATCCCTTCCTGCGCCCAGACGTCAAACTGTGGGGCGAAGGTGAGGGCGTTAACGGTCAGGCGGGCGCCAGCCTCCAGAAGCAGGCGGGCTTTGCGTTCAGCCACATCGCCGCCGCCCACGAGCAGGCAGTCGCGGTTGCGTAATTGACAAAAAATCGGCAGGTGATCCACGACGTTACCTCACAGCATTCATGGCGGGGGAAGAATTGACGTCAGGATAACAGCAGGGATCGTACAGAACATACGGTTTTTCCTGCTGCTACCCACAAGAGGTCATAAGCCTTTCCTATTGGAAAGGCGGAGGGTTACGCTTTCAGCTGCACCTCGCCGTCCTTCACGCGGACGTCGTAGTGCTTCACAGAGAAGCTTTCGTCTTCCATGCAGCGCCCGTCGGTTAAGCGGAAGCGCTGCTTTTTCAGCGGGCTGGCGACCCACAGGTCGCCCTGGTGTTCCGCAATCAGACCGCGGGAGAGCACGCTGGCCTCAAAGAATGGGTCGATATTGCTGATGGCAAAGACCTGTTCATCGTGGCGAGGGCGGAAAATCGCCACCTGCTCGTTACCCAGCAAAGCACAGACGCCGGTTGCTGGCAGAATGTCGTTAATGTTGCAGATGTTTACCCACTGGCTCATGCGTTTTCCTCCACCAGCATCACCGGAATGCGTTCATACGGGGTTGCAGGACGATGCTGTTCGCGCTCCGGCACCACCTGCACGTTCGGGTCGCGCTGGGTGCTGTTGATAAAGTGTTTGAAGCGCGTCTGCGCCGCAGGCGTGTTCACGGTTTCGGTCCACTCGCAGATCACCGCCTCGCGCAGGCGAGCCATCTCGGACTCCAGCTGTTCGTTCAGACCCAGCTTGTCGTCAATGATGACCGACTTCAGGTAGTCGATACCGCCTTCGAGATTATCCAGCCAGGACGCGGTACGGGTCAGCTTATCGGCAGTACGAATGTAGAACATCATGAAGCGGTCGAGATACTTGATCAGCGTATCGCGATCGAGATCCGCCGCCAGCAGATCCGCGTGGCGAGGTTTCATCCCGCCGTTGCCGCACACGTACAGGTTCCAGCCTTTCTCGGTGGCGATGATACCCACGTCTTTACCCTGCGCTTCCGCACATTCACGGGTACAGCCTGAGACGCCGAACTTCATTTTGTGCGGAGTACGGATGCCTTTGTAGCGGTTTTCCAGCTCGACGCCGAAGCCCACGCTGTCGCCAACGCCGTAGCGGCACCAGGTGCTGCCCACGCAGGTTTTCGCCATGCGCAGCGCTTTGGCATACGCGTGACCAGTTTCGAAGCCCGCTTCAATCAGCTGACGCCAGATTTCCGGCAGATCATCTTTCTGCGCACCAAACAGGCCGATACGCTGGGAACCGGTGATTTTGGTGTACAGGTTAAACTCACGGGCGATACGGCCTACGGCGACCAGCCCTTCCGGAGTAATTTCCCCTCCGGCAGAACGCGGGATCACCGAGTAAGTTCCGTCTTTCTGAATATTGGCCAGGAAGTTGTCGTTTGTGTCCTGAAGCGGGGTGTGCTCTGGTTTGAGCACATACTCGTTCCAGCAGGACGCCAGCAGGGAACCGACGGTCGGCTTACACACTTCACAGCCGTAGCCCTGGCCATGTTTCTCCAGCAGCTCGTCGAAGGATTTGATGCCTTCCACACGGATCAGGTGATACAGCTCCTGGCGAGAGTAAGCGAAGTGCTCGCACAGGTTGTTGTTCACTTCGATGCCCTGTTTCGCCAGTTCAGCGTTCAGCACCTGCGTGACCAGCGGAATACAGCCGCCGCAGCCGGTACCGGCTTTGGTTTCGGCTTTCAGCGCCGCAACGGTGTGGCAGCCTTTGTTGATGGCGGAGATCAGCATGCCTTTAGTGACGTCGAAGCAGGAGCAAATCTGCGCGCTGTCCGGCAGTTTATCTACGCCGATCGACGGTTTACCGCTGGAGGCATGTGCCGGCAGGATCAGCGCGTCCGGGTTTTCCGGCAGCTCAATAGCGTTCAGCACCAGCTGGAGCAGGTTACCGAAGTCGCTGGTATCGCCCACCAGCACCGCACCGAGCAGGGTTTTGTTGTCCTGGCTGACGATAAGGCGTTTGTAGACCTCTTTGCTTTCGTCCAGATAGACGTAGCTGCGGGAGTTCGGGGTGCGGCCATGCGCATCGCCAATGCCGCCTACGTCCACGCCCAGCAGCTTCAGCTTGGCGCTCATGTCTGCGCCGGTAAAGGCGTTTTCGTTGCCGAGGATATGGTCAACGGCAACCTGCGCCATTTTGTACCCTGGCGCCACCAGACCGTACACGCGGTTATTCCAGCTGGCACATTCGCCGATGGCGTAGATATCCGGATCGGAGGTCTGGCAGGTATCGTTGATCATGATCCCGCCGCGCTGGGCGACGGCCAGGCCGCACTGCGTGGCGAGCTTGTCGCGCGGACGAATACCGGTGGAGAAGACGATGAAGTCCACTTCCAGCTCGCTGCCGTCGGCAAAGCGCATGGTTTTACGCGCTTCGGTACCTTCCTGCACGATCTCTTTGGTGTTTTTGCTGGTGTGAACCTTCACGCCCATGCTTTCGATTTTACGGCGTAGCTGATCGCCACCCATGTGGTCCAGCTGTTCCGCCATCAGCATCGGGGCAAATTCGATGACGTGGGTTTCAACGCCGAGGTTTTTCAGCGCGCCTGCCGCTTCCAGGCCCAGCAGACCACCGCCGACAACCGCACCGCGTTTGCTTCGACGTGCGCAGGATTCAATGGCGTTGAGGTCTTCAATGGTACGGTAAACGAAGCAATCCTGGGTTTCCGACCCTTTAATCGGCGGGATCCACGGATACGAGCCAGTCGCCATGATCAGCTTATCGTAAAAAACCGTACGCCCGGCGCTGGAGTGGATCACTTTCTCCTGACGGTTGATGGTGATAGCGCGTTCGCCCACCAGCACTTTTACGCCATGCTTCTCGTAGAACCCGTCGCGCACCAGAGAGAGCTCTTCGGCGGTATGGTGGGAGAAGTAGGAAGACAGGTGCACACGGTCGTACGCCTTGCGGGGTTCTTCACAGAACACGGTAATATCGAACTGGTCAGCATCGGCTTTATCGAGAAGATCCTCAATAAAGCGGTGGCCGACCATGCCGTTACCGATGATAGCGAGTCTGACTTTGCTCATTTTTGCCTCGATTTCTTTTCTATTACTGCCTACCTTAACGATTCAGCAGAGGCACTTATTGATGCAAATCAAATACGCCTGCACCTACCCCTTAGTGGGTATATCTATGATTTGTCAGGATTTTTATAAGTGGCGGATATTGTTCGTTTTTTGTGCTTGCTTGTTTTTTGCACAAATGTGGTGGGGTTTTTACGAATCGGCAGTCAGAGCGGGTGAGCAGGGTGAAACCCCTTTGCAGAACGCAAAGGGGTGATGGCGATTAGTGGGTAGCCGTTGCCGTATTGTGCTGGCGGTGACGGGTCACAAAGCCCAGCACGAAGCACATGATAAACACCACGGCGTACAGACCATTAGCGGTATGTAGCGCCGCCAGCGGGCCGCTGTGCGCCACAATCGGGCCCGTGACCACGAAGGTCAGCATGGTGCCGATGGTGCCGCAGGTCAGCACGAAGTTCACCAGCTTTGGCGAGGCCACTTTGGTCTGGAGTGAGCCAAGGGTGATGATCGAGGTATAAATCGCGCTGGAGAAGAAGCCCAGGGTCAGAATGAACCACGGCATATGCTCCGGGGAACCGTTGATGAACAGATACATCAGCACAGTCGCCAGACCCGCCAGAACGGTCAGAATACGTTGCAGGTCGAAGAAGCGCAGGATGAAGCTAAAGGCCCACATGCCGAACATGTAAGACATCCAGAAATCGCTCACCAGCTTGCCCGCGTCGTTCAGGCTCATGCCCAGACCTTTTGCGTATTCCGGTACCCACGAGATAAAGCCCAGCTGACCGAGGATGTAGCACAGGGCGGCAATGGAGAGGAACAGCACGCCGATACCCCATTTTTCCTTCGCCACCGGCTCTGAGGTGGTCTGCGCTTTTTTGCCGAGCACCGGGAAGTCACAGCCGAAGGTCAGAATGAAGATCGCGACATAGACCAGACCGATACAGGCGTATACCCAGTACCATTCAATGCTGCGCGCGAGAAGATACGCGGCGACCATCGGGAAAATCATCCCGGCCATGCTGAAGAAGGAGTCGGTAAACAGCAGACGCGCGCCGCGCTGGCGGCCTTCATACATATGGGTGATCAGGAACGTACCGATCGACATGGTGATCCCGCTCACCAGGCCCAGCACGAACATGGCGGCGGAGAACAGGGCGATGCTGTGGCTCAACATCAGGCCCGCCACGGCGGCAACCATCAGCACGAAGCCGAAGCGCAGCTGGGTTTTCAGCGGCACGATTTCCATCAGCCAGGCATTCAGGAAAATAGAGATCAGGATCCCTGCGTTCAGGAAGGTGAAGGTGTTACTCATGCTGGAAACGGGCAGCTGGAAATACTCTGCGATATTACCCATCACCATCCCGGTGACGATCACCAACGCGCCGGTCAGGGCGTAAGAGAAGAAGCTGATCCATGTGAGCTTGATGCGATTGCTGTTAGTCATGTCTGGCCTGTTAAAAGTAAAGAAAAACGCATGGACTGCGTTTGAGCGGGCAGATTTTAGTCGCGAAAGTGATCTAATTAAATCTTTTCAGAAAATTTTGAGCACAATTGCAGGCTTTAACGTGATAAATATCACATTCTATCGCGTGCTGAACAATCGTTTGCGCGGTAATAATTGTTTCAATTTCGTAAAATTAGGTAAAAGACTGGTCTGGGTTCATACTGCTCTTTAGAATCAAGCCATTCGCTTTTTATACTGCGCTTTGTTAAGGAATTCTCATGCTCAAATCAACACTGGCGGCTGTCGCAGCTGTGTTTGCTCTTTCTGCCGTTTCCCCTGCTGCGCTGGCAGCCAAAGGAGACCCTCACGTCCTGCTGACTACCTCTGCGGGGAATATTGAGCTGGAGCTGGATAGCCAGAAAGCCCCCGTTTCCGTGAAAAACTTCCTCGACTACGTGAACAGTGGTTTTTATAACAACACCACGTTCCACCGCGTGATCCCGGGCTTTATGATTCAGGGCGGCGGTTTCAACGAGCAGATGCAGCAGAAAAAGCCTAACCCGCCAATCAAAAATGAAGCGGATAACGGCCTGCTGAACAAGCGCGGCACTATTTCCATGGCGCGTACGGCGGATAAAGACAGCGCCACCAGCCAGTTCTTCCTCAACGTGGCGGACAACGCTTTCCTGGATCACGGCCAGCGCGACTTTGGCTATGCGGTCTTCGGTAAAGTGGTGAAAGGCATGGACGTGGCGGACAAGATCTCTCAGGTTCAGACCCACGATGTCGGTCCATACCAGAATGTGCCGTCTAAGCCAGTGGTGATCCTCTCCGCGAAAGTGCTGCCGTAATCGTTCTTCCACACGGGCATATCCTGCCCGTGTCTTTCCCTCCTCCCAGCGAAAGCGCGTTTTGCTGCTTATACTTGTGGCAAACGGACTATTCAGGGAGGCGTAGTGAAAAAACTCACCGACAAGCAAAAATCCCGACTCTGGGAGCAACAGCGTAGCGTCAATCTTCAGGCCAGCCGCCTTCTTGAAAAAGGCAAGGGTCCAGCTGAACCCAATATTGAGACGCTGGAACTGGGGCCTTCTGCACCGGGTTTACCCCATCTGTGCCTTATTCACCGCCATTTATTCCGCAACGAAATGAAAGGGGCTGGTGAGCTGCGCACCGCCGATATTTCCAAAGGCGACATTCCTTTTTGCCATTTCGAGTACATCGAGAAGGTGGGGAATGAGCTGATGGCTTCGCTGGAAACCGATAAATATCTTGTCGGTCTTCCGAAAGAGGATTTCACAGACAAAATGAGTCACTACTACTGTGAAATCAATATGCTACATCCGTTTATGAGCGGCAATGGCGTGGCCCAGCGGATCTTCTTTGAACAGCTGGCGATCCATGCGGGCTACGTGCTGAACTGGCAGGGTATCGACCCGGACGACTGGGCCGCCGCCAACCAGAGCGGGGCGACGGGGGATCTGGCCGCCCTGAACGCCATCTTTGCTAAAGTAGTGAGCGAAGCGCGGGGATCTGAGTAGAATAGGGCGGCAATTTTTTCGGGGGCCGCCATGATTCTGCTGATTGATAACTACGATTCCTTTACCTGGAACCTTTACCAGTATTTTTGTGAGCTGGGGGCAGAGGTGGTTGTCCGCCGTAACGACGAGATCGCGCTGGCAGACATTGACACGCTGGCTCCCCGGAAAATCGTGATTTCGCCGGGGCCGTGTACCCCGTCGGAGTCCGGTATCTCCCTGGAGGCGATCCGCCACTATGCGGGCAGGCTGCCGATTCTGGGCGTCTGCCTGGGCCATCAGGCCATTGCGCAGGTTTTTGGCGCGACCATTGTCCGTGCCGCGAAAGTCATGCACGGTAAAACCTCGCCGGTCACGCACACCGGTACGGGCGTATTCTCAGGACTCAACAATCCGCTAACCGTGACGCGCTACCATTCGCTGGTGATCGATCCGCCGACGCTCCCGGCCTGCTTTGAGGTTACCGCCTGGAGCGAGACGCAGGAGATCATGGGCATTCGTCACCGGGACTGGGATCTTGAAGGCGTGCAGTTCCACCCGGAAAGCATCCTGAGCGAGCAGGGGCACGCGCTGCTGGCGAATTTCCTCAACCGCTGAATATCTGTTGCCTTGCTGTGATTTTTTATGCATATTTTGTGATTATATTTTCACAATCACTGTGACATAAAAATGGATGGTCATGACATGACAACTGAACAACCAGCAATAACCCGCGCGACATTCGATGAAGTGATCCTGCCGATTTATGCACCGGCTGAGTTTATTCCGGTAAAAGGGAAAGGCAGCCGCGTGTGGGATCAGCAGGGCAGAGAGTACGTGGATTTCGCGGGCGGTATTGCGGTGACGGCGCTGGGCCATTGCCATCCTGTGCTGGTGGACGCGCTGAAAACCCAGGGCGAAACCCTGTGGCACACCAGCAACGTTTTCACCAACGAACCGGCGCTGCGCCTGGGCCGTAAGATCATCGATGCAACCTTCGCCGAACGCGTGCTGTTTATGAACTCCGGCACCGAAGCCAACGAAACCGCCTTTAAGTTGGCGCGCTATTACGCAACCACACGCCACAGCCCGTATAAAACCAAAATCATCGCCTTCCATAACGCTTTCCACGGTCGCTCGTTCTTTACCGTTTCCGTGGGCGGCCAGCCGAAGTATTCCGACGGCTTTGGCCCGAAACCAGCGGACATCATCCACGTGCCGTTTAACGATCTGCACGCGGTGAAGGCGGTGATGGACGACCACACCTGCGCGGTGGTGGTCGAGCCGATTCAGGGGGAAGGCGGCGTCACGGCGGCTACCCCGGAATTTCTGCAAGGGCTGCGCGAGCTGTGCGATGCGCATCAGGCGCTGCTGGTGTTTGATGAAGTGCAGTGTGGTATGGGGCGTACCGGGGATCTGTTCGCTTACATGCACTACGGCGTCACGCCGGATATTCTGACCAGCGCGAAAGCGCTCGGCGGCGGCTTCCCGGTCAGCGCGGTGCTCACCACCCAGGATATCGCTTCCGCGTTCCACGTCGGCTCACACGGCTCCACCTACGGCGGTAATCCGCTGGCGTGCGCCGTGGCGGGCGCGGCGTTCGACATCATCAACACGCCGGACGTTCTGAACGGCGTGAATGCGAAACGCGACCTGTTTGTGAAACACCTGAAAAAGATTGATGAACAGTACGACGTGTTCAGCGAAATCCGCGGCATGGGGCTGCTGATCGGCGCCGAGCTGAAGCCGCAGTATAAAGGTCGCGCGCGCGATTTCCTGCACGCCGCCGCCCATGAAGGCGTCATGGTGCTCAATGCCGGGCAGGACGTGATGCGCTTTGCGCCGTCGCTGGTGGTGGAAGAGAACGACATTGAAGACGGGTTAACCCGCTTTGCCGCGGCGGTCGCGAAGATTGTAAAAGGCTAATACGCCGTCCGCTTCAACCTGCGGGTTAACCAAATCCCGTGATGCGGACGCTGACGCCATGCCACCGAGGAAATGGTGTGCATGGTGTTCAGGTGCCCGAGAACGCGCTGCAAATGCTGCTCCAGGGTGCTCATCGGGCCGTGGGTGAGTGTTTCCGGCGCTTCCAGAATATTTGACTCTCCCGACTCGCCCGGCGCGTCATACTCCAGACGCTGCTGACAGCGCTGCAACGCAATTTCACACGACTGCAAATAGCGCTGCGCCAGGTCTGGCGTCAGCATGGTGTGCTCGCGCGCCAGCGTGGTCATGGCGTTGATGTGCTCGACGATAAACTGGCTGTGCGTGACCCACAGCTTCATGTCCGCCAGGTAGTGCGCGTTAAAGCCCGGCTCTTGCATGGCCTGGTTCAGGGAGTTGAACAGGGCGTTGTGCGCCTGGTTGACCTTCATGCGCTCGTAGGCCAGCGGGGAAGGCTGCGGGTCGTCGCTCAGGATCAGGCGAATGGCCTGCTGATCGGCCTCCAGCGCGTCGTGGGCGTTCTGCCTCAGCAGCCCGCTCTGCCACTGTGGCCACAGCCAGACCATGCCGCCAAAGGCGATCAGACAGCCAATCAGCGTATCGACCAGCCGGGCAATAATAAACTGTTCCCCGTTAAGCGTGAGCAGTTGCAGGGTATACACCGCCGTCACCGTAAAGCCCACCATCGCCCAGCCGTAGTTTTTGCGGATGATCAGATAGCTCACCAGGGTGATCGCCAGCATACCGGCCAGGGTATAGCCCTCCGGCACGTGAAAGTGCAGCGTCACGCCCGCGATAATCAGACCCGCCATCGTGCCGCCCGCCCGATGCAGAATACGGACCCGCGTGGCGCCATAGCCGTTCTGGGTAACAAACAGCACGGTCATTAAGATCCAGTAGGGTTTCGGCAGGTGCAGGGCCATTCCCATCAGGCTGGCGATGCTCAGCATCACGCTGATCCGCGCGGCGTTGCGCAGGGCGGAAGACTTCAGCGACAGGTAGCTTTTCAGCGCGGGCAGCAGCGGGAGCCGTTTTTGCTTATCGGCCATCAGGTCGCGGGCATAAAGCGGGCGCTGGGTGCGCAGCACGCGGGCGATGCGGCTGAAATGCCAGGCGGCAAATTGCCCGACCGGGTTATCCGCGTGCTGACGCGCAATCTTTTCCAGCGCGCCGAGCTGTTTATCCATGTTAAAGCGCGTCGGGTAGCGGTGATAGAGAATATCATCAGCCAACACCCGCAGGCGCGCCGCGACGGTCTGCGCGTTCCAGCGGATCACCGCTTCCGCATGGCTGCGCTCCACCAGCTTTTGCACCTCTTCCGGATTATGCAGGCTGACGGAGATATGCTCCTGCAAATCCAGCCCGACCTGGAAGGTACGCAGCAGCCGCTTATATTCATGATTTTTATTGGCGGCAAGCATGTGCAGCTGCTGGTAGCACTGGCTGATCAAATCCACCACTTTTTGCTGCCGCTCCAGCAGCGGCGGCAGGGATTTTTCCGGGTCGGTATGCTGGGTGAGCAGGGTGTATTTTGCTTCGCAGTATTCAGCAAGCTGCACGTAGAGCAGGCTCAGGGATTCACGCAGCGGCTGTTCCCGCCACAGCCAGAACCAGAACCAGTTAAACAGCCCGTACCACAGCGTGCCGAGGGCGTAGATCAGCAATGGCTCCCACACCGGCATATTGCCCGCAAGGCTTAAGGTGAAGATGGCGGCTATCAGCGACGCGGGAAGCAGTCGGGCGTGCAGCGAGCTGATTTCGGCGGTTACGCCGAGCGTCATCGCCAGCACGGTCAGGATCAGCGGCAGCGGTATGTCGCGGGCCAGTAAAAGCTGCACGGCAAGGCTACAGCCGGCAAACAGGCAGCCGCCAATAATCAGGCGTTTGAAAAAGCGTTTATGCGGCGTGTCCAGACCGGCAATGTTGCAGCAGGCGGGCACGAGAGAAAACAGCAACCCCTGCTGAAGATGTCCGAGGAGCAGGCCCACGGCCACGGGGAGACACAACACCAGCGTTTGTCGCAGTGCGTAGTTAACTTCCGGGTGATAGATCAGCCTGCGCCACATGAGGAGTAGAGACAAAAACGGCGTGCCACCCTGCGGCGGCACGCCGTCTGACCGGAATTAACGGGTCCCGTAAACCACGATGGTTTTACCGTGGGCGGAGATCAGGTTCTGGTCTTCCAGCATCTTCAGGATACGGCCCACTGTTTCACGGGAGCAGCCGACGATCTGACCGATCTCCTGGCGGGTAATTTTAATTTGCATACCGTCAGGGTGGGTCATGGCGTCCGGCTGTTTCGCCAGGTTCAGCAGCGTCTGCGCGATACGACCGGTTACGTCCAGGAAAGCAAGGTTACCCACTTTCTCAGAGGTCACTTGCAGACGGCGTGCCATCTGGGAAGAAAGACGCATCAGGATGTCAGGGTTGACCTGAATCAGCTGACGGAATTTCTTGTAAGAAATTTCAGCCACTTCACATGCTGTTTTAGCACGAACCCAGGCGCTACGTTCCTGGCCTTCTTCAAACAGGCCCAGTTCACCGATAAAATCGCCCTGGTTCAGATAAGAAAGGATCATCTCTTTCCCTTCTTCATCTTTGATCAGCACGGCCACCGAGCCTTTAACGATGTAATACAACGTTTCCGCTTTTTCACCCTGGTGAATCAGCGTGCTCTTTGATGGGTACTTATGAATGTGGCAATGAGACAAGAACCATTCGAGAGTCGGGTCTGTTTGCGGTTTGCCAAGCACCATGCGCTGTTATCCTCTGTTATAAGCTGTCACCAGAGTCATAAGATGCATCCGGACTCTGGGGTTGCAATCGAATTCTTACCCATACCCTGGGAAGTCGGCTGTCGTAACGTTTCGCAGCCAGTAAAGTTTGATGTCCTCTGCATACATGTGTAACGTCAATGTATTACTGTAGCATCCAGAGTGTTTTAGCATAGCTTTCGCTGCGTGTCTCCTGGTGTCTCGCTTCAGCATGACGCAGGTCGCCTTCCGTTGCGAGAAATGTAACGTACACGTAATCTGTCATAAAAAATGCAACGTTGGAGTGAGTGAATATGCAAGCGCGTGTGAAATGGGTTGAAGGGTTAACGTTCCTGGGCGAGTCGGCCTCCGGGCACCAGGTTTTGATGGACGGTAACTCTGGTGATAAAGCCCCAAGCCCGATGGAAATGGTGCTGATGGCGGCAGGGGGATGCAGTGCGATCGACGTGGTGTCGATCCTGCAAAAAGGCCGTCATGACGTGACCGATTGTGAAGTGAAGCTGACGTCAGAACGTCGCGAAGAGGCGCCACGCCTGTTCACGCACATCAATCTGCATTTTGTTGTCACCGGGAAAGCGCTGAAAGACGCGGCGGTGTCACGCGCGGTGGATCTCTCAGCGGAGAAGTACTGCTCCGTGGCGTTGATGCTGGAGAAAGCGGTAAACATCACCCATTCGTATGAAGTGGTCGAGGCTTAATTTTTTGGCGGGTGGCGTTTCGCTGACCCGCCCTACAAAAGCATGACCGTAGGCCCGGTAAGTGCAGCGCCACCGGGCAAAAAAATCACGCGATCTGCTTCCCTTCCATCAGCCGCTGCACCAGCGGTGTCATGATCAGCTCCATCGCCAGCCCCATTTTTCCGCCCGGCACCACTAACGTATTCATGTGCGAAATAAACGAGCCTTGCAGCATCGCCAGCAGCCAGGGGTAATCGATGCCTTCCAGGTTGCGGAAGTGGATCACCACAAAGCTTTCGTCCAGCGAGGGAATGCTTTTCGCGGCGAACGGGTTAGAGGTATCCACGGTCGGCACGCGCTGGAAGTTAATGTGGGTGCGGGAGAACTGTGGCGTCAGGAAGTTGATGTAGTCTTCCATGGAGCGCACCACCGAATCCATCACCGCTTCACGCGAGTGGCCGCGCTCGCTGATGTCGCGCGTCAGCTTCTGGATCCACTCAAGGTTAACAATCGGCACCACCCCCACCAGCAAATCCACGTGGCGCGCCACGTCGTGCTGAGGCGTCACCACGCCGCCGTGCAACCCTTCGTAAAACAGCACGTCAGTCGGTTCCGGCAGCGGCTGCCAGGGCGTGAACGTGCCGGGTACCTGGTTCCAGGGAACGGCTTCATCGTAGGTGTGCAGATACTTGCGGGACTGTCCGGTGCCGCTTTGCCCGTATTCGCGGAAGGTTTGCTCCAGCAGGCCGAAGTCATTCGCCTCCGGACCAAAGTAGCTGATGTGTTTACCCAGATCGCGCGCCTTGCGGATGGCCATGTCCATCTCCGGGCGCGTATAGCGGTGAAAGCTGTCGCCCTCTACCTCTGCCGCCCGTAAATTCAGCTGTGCGAAGATCTTGCGGAAGGCGAGGCTGGTGGTGGTGGTTCCCGCCCCGCTCGAACCCGTAACGGCAATAACCGGATGTCTGGCAGACATAGCAACTCCCTGACTGGAAAAGTTTTAAGATCAGCCATGAAACGCGTTGCGGGGCATGATATTGACCGTCTCATGCAGTTCGGACCATACCAGCACCACGTCGCCGCTTTTAAGCTGGCGCTTAACATCGTTGACCTTTTGTTCAAGCGAACGTTCATGTTCACCATAATCGGTGCCTTCGCGCAAGACAAAGCTTTCAATCAGATTATCGAGCGTTTCGGGAGAGAGATCCTGCCAGGGAATAATCATTTTTTACCGTCCAGATAAGCCGTTAGCCAGTCGGGAATACGCGTCTCAAGCCACATTTTAGGCCGACGCAGCGTGCCGCCAACAAAGCCGACGTGTCCGCCGAACTCGGTAAGCTGATACTGCACGTTGGCCGGCAGATAATCGGGCGCGGGGATCGAGTGATGATCCATAAACGGATCGTCTTTGGCGTGGATAATCAGCGTGGGTTTCGTGATTTGATTCAGTAAAGGCATGGCGCTGCACTGACGGTAATAGTCGATTGCATCGGCAAAGCCGTGAATTTTCGAGGTGATCAAATCATCAAACTCGCGCAGGCGCTTCACGCGTTTAAGCTGTTGCAGCGTCACAGGCAGCGTATCCGGGTAGGCCTTTAGCTTGCGCGCGGCGTTGGCTTTCAGCAGGTTGAGCAGGTAACGCTGATAAACTCGCGAAAACCCCTTTTCCATATGATAGCTGCACTGCTCAAGCATAAATGGCGCGGAGACAATAACCGCCGCGTCCAGCGGTACGGCGTCGCTCTCTTTCGCCAGCAGGCAGGCCAGCATATTGCCGCCCAGCGAATATCCCACCGCTGCCGTTGGCGCGGCGCCAAAACGGTCTCTCAGCCAGCGCAGAAACCAGGTGCCGTCCTCGGTTTCACCGGAGTGATAGATGCGTTTCTGGCGATTCGGCTCGCCGCTGCATCCGCGAAAGTGCATCACGACCCCAAGCCAGCCGCGGGCTTTCGCCGCCTCGATGAGGCCGTGGGCGTAAGGGCTGTGCAGGCTACCTTCCAGACCGTGAAACACCACCAGACGAGGTTTATGTTTGGCCCGCTCCGGATCTTCGCTCCAGGCAAGATCCAAAAAGTCGCCATCCGGCAAATCCAGGCGTTGCCAGTGAGGGGCGAACCGTACCTTGTGCCGGATCAGGCGCGGCAGCATGGTTTGCAGGTGGGGGTTAGCCACCCCGCGCATGGGCACAAACTCTGCGCTCTCTTCGGCTGCAATGTCGAAGTCTGAGGGAATGATTTGGGTCATAAGGGCGATGCTGATTCTTGTCAGTAATTAACTATACCTTCCGGATTGTACCCCGTTTAGCCCGTTTTTCCGAAATATGAACTGATCCCGATCACATTTCCTTACCTTGTTTATTACTCTCAGGCTAATGATTCCGTCCTACGCTTAATTGATGCCTTTCTCACCAGAGCGCACACTTTACTCAACGTCAGGCAAATCAGAATGATGTGCTGAATCAGGAGGTTAATAATGTTATCTGGGCAAACTCCCACCCGGCAATGGAACACCCGACGCACTGAGAAAGCGCGTCGTCTGGCATCCGTACCGGTACAGGGCAAGGTACTGCCAACGGGCGATCTTGTCGCCATGCTGGAAAAACTGATCGCACCAGGCGACAAAGTCGTTCTGGAAGGTAATAACCAGAAGCAGGCGGATTTCCTTTCCCGTTCACTGGCGGAAGTGAACCCGCAAATCGTACATGACCTGCATATGATCATGCCGAGCGTGGGCCGCAGCGAACATCTGGACATCTTTGAGAAAGGTATCGCCCGCAAGCTGGACTTCTCCTTCTCCGGTACGCAAAGCCTGCGCATTTCGCAGCTGCTGGAAGATGGTCAGCTCGAAATCGGGGCGATCCACACCTACATCGAACTCTATTCACGTTTATACGTCGACCTGTCGCCAAACGTGGCGCTGATTGCCGGTTTTAAAGCGGACCGCAAAGGCAACCTTTATACCGGGGCGAGTACCGAAGATACCCCGGCGCTGGTGGAAGCCGCCGCGTTCCACGACGGTATCGTCATCGCACAGGTGAACGAACTGGTGGACGACGAGTGCGACCTGCCGCGCGTCGATATCCCGGGCTCGTGGATCGATTACGTGGTGGTGGCGGACAAGCCGTTCTTTATTGAACCGCTCTTCACCCGCGACCCGCGCCTCATCAAACAGGAACATATCCTGATGGCGATGATGGCGATTAAAGGCATCTATGCGGAGCACCAGGTGCAGTCCCTTAACCACGGGATCGGCTTTAACACCGCGGCGATTGAGCTGCTGCTGCCAACCTACGGCGAACAGCTCGGGCTTAAAGGCAAAATCTGTAAACACTGGACCCTGAACCCGCATCCAACGCTGATCCCCGCCATCGAAAGCGGCTGGGTGGAGAGCGTCCACTGCTTCGGCGGCGAGCTGGGGATGGAAGAGTACATCCGCGCCCGTCCGGACGTGTTCTTTACCGGTGCAGACGGCTCTATGCGCTCTAACCGCGCCTTCTGTCAGCTGGCAGGTCAGTACGCGGTGGATATGTTTATCGGCTCTACGCTACAGGTTGATGGTTACGCTAACTCCTCAACCGTGACCCGCGGTCGTCTCTCCGGCTTCGGTGGCGCGCCAAACATGGGCCACGATCCGCACGGTCGTCGCCACGCCACGCCGGCCTGGCTGAACATGATCACCGAGCCGGACCCAATGCAGCGCGGTAAAAAACTGGTCGTGCAGATGGTGGAAACTTTCCAGGCGGGCGTGAAGCCAACCTTCGTGGAAAAACTCGACGCCGTAGACGTGGCGAAAGCCTCCGGTATGCCGCTGGCGCCGGTCATGATTTACGGTGATGACGTCACCCACGTGCTGACGGAAGAGGGGATTGCGTACCTCTACCGGGCGAAAGATCTGGAAGAGCGTCGCGCGATGGTCGCCGCCGTGGCGGGTATTACCGATATCGGTCTGGGCGTGGATGCCAAACGCGTGGCTGAACTGCGCCAGAGCGGTAAGGTGGTATATCCGGAAGATATGGGTATTCGTCGCACCGACGCCACTCGCTCTCTGCTGGCCGCAGGCAGCGTGTCCGACCTCGTTGAGTGGTCCGGCGGTCTGTATAACCCACCTGCGAAATTCCGGAGCTGGTAATGAAACTTCTGCCCCAGATCCAGGTTGAAGGCGGTGCCGAATGGCTGGCGCGAACCGCCACGCAGTGTCTGATTGACGAAGCACGCTTAAGCCCGAAACCCGGTCTGGTGGACAGCCGGGGGAACGGCGCGCACCACGATTTATCGCTTGCGCTGATGGAGCGTTCCGCCCACAGCCTGACCCCCACGTTTCAGGCGCTGGCGCAGCAGAGCTGGCAGCGTCCGGCGGATATTGCCCTCAGGCAAACCGTTGGCCGCCTGGGTCGCGAAGGTGAACGGCAGATGATGGCCGCTACCGACGGCGTGAATACGCACCGTGGCGCGATCTGGGCTTTAGGACTGCTGGTGAGCGCGGTGGCGATGCTGGGCGGTGATGCCAGCGCGCAGGCCGTCGCGAACACCGCCGCGCAGCTGGCGAAACTGCCGGACGACGCGGCACCAAAAGTGTTCAGCAAAGGGTTACGCGCCACGCACCGCTACCGCGTGCCGGGCGCGCGTGAAGAGGCTCAGCAGGCGTTTCCGCACGTTATGCAGCGCGCGCTGCCGCAGCTTCGCCTCAGCCGTTTCAACGGCAGCAGCGAAACGCACGCCAGGCTTGACGCGCTGATGGCGATCATGACCTCGCTCACCGATACCTGCGTGCTGTCGCGCGCCGGCATGGAGGGTCTGGACGCCATGCAGAACGGTGCCCGTGCGGTGCTGAACGCCGGAGGATGCGCAACGCTTGCCGGGCAGCAGGCGCTGGCGCGGTTAGACCGTCAGATGCTGACGCTCAACGCCTCGCCGGGCGGTGCCGCAGACCTGCTTGCCGCCACGCTGTTTCTTGACCGCATCGAAACGCCCTATTCAAAGCATTAAGAGGATGTTATGGAAAAAATTACATTGACCGTGCCCGCCAGCCGCGAAGTAAGCGGCAGGGCGCTGGCAGGGGTAGTCGGTTCCGGGGATATGGAGGCGCTTTTCACCGCCGAACCGGGCCAGACCTTAACCATTGATATCACCACCTCCGTCGACAACAGCCGCGGACGCTGGGAGGCGTTGTTCAACCGCCTGCAAACCGTCAGCAGCCTGCCCGCAGGCAAACTGACCATCCACGACTTCGGCGCGACGCCGGGCGTGGCGCGCATTCGTATCGAACAGGTCTTTGAAGGGGTGAATCATGCGTGATGACAGCAGCTTTATCGAACTAAAAGCGCGCCAGCGTGCGCAGGCATTGCTTGACGACGGCAGCTACCGCGAACTGCTGGATCCGTTTGAAGGCATTATCTCTCCATGGCTTGGGCCACAGGGAATTGTTCCTCAGTCCGACGACGGCATGGTGGTCGCGAAAGGGACCATTAACGGCCAGCCTGCGGTAGTCGTGGCGATTGAAGGCACCTTCCAGGGCGGCAGCATGGGCGAAGTGTCCGGCGCCAAAATGGCGGCGGCGCTGGAGCTGGCGGCGGAAGATAACCGCAACGGCATTCCGACTCAGGCGGTACTGTGCCTCGAAACCGGTGGCGTACGTTTGCAGGAAGCCAACCTTGGCCTGGCGGCGATTGCCGATATCCACGCCGCGATCGTTGACCTGCGTCGCTATACCCCGGTCGTCGGGATTGTCGCCGGGACCGTAGGTTGCTTCGGCGGGATGTCTATCGCCGCGGCGCTGTGCAGCTACCTGATTGTGACCCGCGAAGCGCGTCTTGGCCTCAATGGCCCGCAGGTTATTGAGCAGGAAGCGGGCATTGAAGAGTACGACTCCCGCGACCGTCCGTTTATCTGGAGCATGACCGGCGGCGAAGTGCGCTATGAAAGCGGGCTGGTGGACGCGCTCGTCGGCGACGGCGTGAACGCGGTGAAAGCTGCGATGAACGAGGCCATCGCCAAAGGCGTACCGGCGAAACATCGCACCGATAACTACGACGATTACCTGAACCGTCTGACGAATTTCGACACCCGCAAACAGGCCGATGCCGAACAGATTAAAGCGCTTTTTGCCCGGGAGGTGAAATGATGAGTACTTCAATAAGCCGTGGCGAACTCTGGCTGGAAACCCTCGCCCCTCACGCCAAACGTCTGGAAGGGTTATGCCCGTCCGTGCAGGCGGCAGACGGCGAGCTGAACGGTGAAACGGTGCGCTTTGTCGCCGTGGTGCCGGACGCCAACAACCACTTTCCGCGCGCGGCGCAAGGGGAAGTCGGCCTGCTGGAAGGCTGGACGCTGGCAAAAGTGGTCAGCGAAACCGTAGCCGCTGACGCTGATAAAGCCGTGAAGCGCCCGATTGTGGCGGTGATCGACGTCCCAAGCCAGGCCTATGGCCGTCGCGAAGAGGCGTTTGGTATCCACCAGGCGCTGGCCGGAGCCGCTGCCGCCTACGCCAACGCGCGTTTAGCGGGGCATCCGGTGATTGGTCTTATCGTCGGTAAGGCCATGTCCGGCGCGTTTCTGGCGCACGGCTACCAGGCTAACCGCCTGATTGCCTTCAACGATAAAGGCGTGCTGATCCACGCGATGGGCAAAGAGTCTGCGGCGCGCATTACGCTGCGCACCGTAGAGGCGCTGGAAAAACTGGCGGCAACCATTCCGCCAATGGCGTACGACATCAGCAACTACGCCACGCTGGGGCTGCTTTCTGACCTGCTGGACATCAGCAATCCGGATGCCCCTTCCGGTAACGATCTGACGCTGGTGAAAACCACCCTGCAACAGGCCATCAGTGACGCTCGTCAGGACACCACGTTGAAAAACCGTCTGGGTGCTGACAACCGCCGCAGCTCGGCGCTCGTACGTGAACGCATGCGAGCCAGCTGGTAAGTAACAAGAGACCTGCCAGATGCATCACCCCGTGGGCGCACCCGCTGCGTCCACGCGGGGAGCTGCATCCTGAAAATAATAAACATCGCGCCAGTGCTTAAACTTTTTTACTACAGGTGATTTATGACTTACGTAATTGTTCATGCTCTTGCACCGATTTTCGTCATCATGCTGCTGGGATTCTGGGCCGGTAAGGCAAAGATGGTCGATAACAAAAATGTTTCCCTGCTCAATATCTTCGTTATGGATTTTGCACTCCCTGCCGCGCTGTTCAGCGCCACCGTGCAAACCCCGTGGACCGGCATTGTGGCGCAGTCGCCGCTGATCCTGGTTCTCACTCTGGCGATGTGGATCACCTATGCGGCCATCTACTTCCTCGCCACCAAAGTCTTTAAAAAATCCCCGCAGGATGCGGCCGTGCTGACGCTGACCGTCGCCCTGCCAAACTATGCGGCGCTCGGCCTGCCGATTCTGGGCAGCGTGCTGGGTGAAAGTTCTTCTACGTCACTCTCCGTGGCGGTCTCCATCGCCTGTGGTTCGGTGCTGATGACCCCGTTCTGCCTGCTGATTCTGGAGCGTGAGAAAGCCCGCGCTGAAGGCAATAACTCCGGTTCAACGCTTTCCATGCTGCCGGTGCTGATGTGGCGTTCCATTAAAAAACCGATCGTGATGGGCCCGCTGTTGGGTGTGATCCTGTCCGCTATCGGCATCACAATGCCGGAGCTGGTACTGGCGGCGATTAAACCGCTGGGACTGTCCGCGACCGCTGCGGCGCTGTTCCTGACCGGGGTGATCCTCTCCGCGCGTAAGCTTCAGATCAACACTATGGTGATCACCTCCACCATCGCTAAACTGCTGATCCAGCCAGCGATTGCCTGGGGTATCGTCTTGATCTTCGGTCTGCACGGCTCCGTGGCGATCACCGCCATCCTGATGATTGCGCTGTCCGCGGGCTTCTTCGGCGTCGTGTTCGGTAACCGCTTTGGCGTGCAGTCGCCGGATGCAGAAG
The DNA here is from genome assembly GCF_014896205.1 of Enterobacter cloacae complex sp. I2. Classification (NCBI taxonomy): domain Bacteria; kingdom Pseudomonadati; phylum Pseudomonadota; class Gammaproteobacteria; order Enterobacterales; family Enterobacteriaceae; genus Enterobacter; species Enterobacter cloacae complex sp. I2. The sequence goes on along the minus strand of NZ_JADBRA010000007.1, from coordinate 14,655 downwards.
CCGTGCTGCTGTTGAGCTCCGTACTGTGTATCCTGTCGCTGCCGCTGTTTATTTCGCTGACTTCAGGAATGTAATCATGACCACAACATTACGCCCCCACGACCTTATCTGGCTTACCGCGCGTGACGCGCTGGAAGGCGTCACCGACTCCTGGGTGGACGCGGCCTGGCATACCGGGCTGCCGGTAGTGGTACGGCGTGATGTTGATAGTGAAGGCCGTATTCCCGTTGGCGTGCGCGGTTTGCGTCGCGACCAGCGTGCGGCCGGATGGGTGAAGCCAGGGAACGTGCTGCGCGTGGTTTCGCCTGAAGATTTGTGCGTCACCGCCGATCTGCTGCGTTCGCCGTTTGTCACTCAGCCGCCGGTTCAGGTGGCGCTTCAGCTTGCTCAGCAGTCGTGGCCGTGGACGTGGGGGATAACCGGCAGTACGGGTTACGCGCTGGCGACCGGTATTCCGGTGATCCACGCCGACAGCGATCTCGATCTGCTCATCCGCGCTCCGCACGCCGTGTCACCTGACGCGTTTACCGGCTGGCAGGCTCAGCTTGGCCGCGCGCTATGCCGGGCGGATACGCAGGTGGATACGCCCGAGGGCGGATTCGCGCTGGCGGAATGGTTACGCGACGGCAAAACGTTGCTGAAAACCCGCCGTGGACCGCGCCTGGTGGCGGATCCATGGCACAGGGAGGAGTAATGAAAATACTGTTTACCTTTCCGGGGCAGGGCACCCAGCATGAAGGTATGCTGCAAAACCTGCCGGGAACGGAGCTGGAGCAGGCCCGTGCCGTGCTGGGGGCGGAAGTCGATACCCTGGACAGCGCAGCCTCGCTGACCCATACCCGCGCGGTTCAGCTTTCACTGTTAATTGCCGGCGTGTCCTGGGCGCGCGAGCTGGAACGTCGCGGCGTGTCGCCGGATATCGTCAGCGGTTTATCGATTGGCGCTTATCCCGCGGCGGTAGTGGCGGGCGCGCTGGCGTTTACGGACGCGCTGAAGCTGGTGGCGCTACGTGGCGATCTGATGGAGCAGGCGTATCCGCACGGCTACGGCCTGACGGCGATAATGGGGTTGACCCTGCCGCAGGTGGAAAACCTTATCCAGGGGACAGGAACCTATATCGCTAACCTGAATGCCGAAACGCAGATCGTTATAGCCGGAACCGATGACGGCATGGCGCAGGTAGCCGAACGCGCGCTGGCGAAGGGTGCGAGCAAGGCCAAACGGCTGGCGGTAAGCGTGCCGTCGCACTGCGAGCTGCTGGCGGAACCCGCGCAGAAGCTGGTGGCGGCGTTTGAATCGGTCACGCTTTCACGCCCCCGCTGCGCGTACCTGAGCGGCAGTACCGGGCGCGTGCTCTGGCAGCCAGAGAGAATTGCCGATGACCTGGCGATGAACATGGCGCGCACCGTGCGCTGGCAGGAGGCAGTCATTTCCGCCAATGAACGCGAAGCGCGGCTGGCGATTGAGATGCCGCCAGGGGGCATATTGACCTGCCTGACGCGTCAGGCGGCCTGGGAAGGGGAATCCATTTCGCTGGAGCGCAGCGGGGTGGACGTGGCGGTGCATCTGGCAGGGCGGCTTCAGCGGTGAGTTTGATGCCCGGTGATCCGGGAGTAGGCCCGGTAAGCGTAGCGCCACCGGGCAATAACATCAGGCACCATCCTGCAAACTGCGGGCATACATTCGCCCTTCAGCGGCCAGCGCCCGCAGGCTGGGATCCTGCTCGCGGTTGCGCGCAAAGACGATCGCAATCAGCTGCTGCATCTGGTACGGCTGCGCCAGCTTTAACAGCTGCACCGAATTTTCGTACACTTTCTTCATCCTGCCCGGCATTAGCGTAAACCCGACCCCTGCCTGCACCAGGCTCAGCATCGAGAAGATATCGTTCACCCGCGTCACAATATCCGGCTCGAAGCCGGCGATATGAAACGCTTCCTGAAACCCCGCATACGTGGCGAACCCTTCCGCGAGGGCGACGAACTTCCGATCTTTATAGTCGCGCAGATCGGCGGGGCCGCTGGTATTGAGCGTGGCAGAGGCCGGTGCGGCAAGGAAAATATCGTCGTGGAACAGCGGCAGCACTTCGAGGCTGTTACGGTCGATATCGCTTTCGGAGATAGAGATTAAAATCGCGTCCAGCGACCCTTCATCCAGCATGTGCAGCAAGGTTTCGTTAGATCCCATCGTGAGATCCATCTCCAGATCCGGACGGCGCAGCTTCATGCCCATGATCAGGCGCGGCACGGTTTCCAGCGTCAGCGAGTAGAGTGTGCCGACGCGTAACCGCCCCTGACCAATGCCGGCGACCTTGCGCGACTCTTCCAGCCCGCGCTCCATCACCTGCATCACCTCCTGGCAATACTCCAGCAGCGTCCACGCCGAGGGGAGGGCAATCAGGTTGCGCCCTTTGTGGGTAAAGAGCGGGCAGCGGACGTTCTCTTCCAGGGTATGCAGCGCCCGGTGCACGCTGACGCCGCTCAGGCCGAGCGTTTCGGCGGTACGCGCGATATTGCCCTTCCCCATGAACGTCATGAAGATGCTGAGCTTACGGAACGTAATCTCGCTCGTGGTATCGAAACCCATAACCCTCCCGGCGTGTTAGTCAGCTTGCAGCATCGCTTCCAGCTGTTCCTGCGCGTCCAGCCAGGCCATTTCGCACTCTTCGAGGCTGGATTTGGCCTTCGCCTGCGTTTGCAGGCAGTCCGTCAGCTCCGCTTTACGGCGCTGATCGTACAGATCGCTGTCGCCCAGCTTCTCTTCAACGGCGGCAAGCGTGGCGTTGAGCTTTTCCATCTCTTTTTCGAGACGGGCAATCTCTTTACGCAGCGGCTGAGTCTGGGTGCGCAGCTCCGCTTCACGGCGCTTCTGGTCTTTGCGCGCCTGCGCGCTGTTGGCGTTGTCTTTCGCTGACTCTTCCGGCTGGTTTTCCTGCTTCTGCACGTCCGTCAGCCACTGCTGATAATCTTCCAGATCGCCGTCGAACGGCTCCACTTTGCCGCCGTGCACCAGGTAGAGATCGTCGGTGGTGGAGCGGATCAGGTGGCGATCGTGCGACACGACAACCAGCGCCCCTTCGAACTCAATCAGCGCTTCGGTCAGCGCCTGACGCATGTCGAGATCCAGGTGGTTGGTCGGTTCATCGAGCAGCAGCAGGTTTGGACGCTGCCAGACGATCAGCGCCAGCACCAGGCGGGCTTTTTCACCGCCCGAAAAACGCGCGGTGTTTTCAGTGACCTTATCGCCCTGGAAGCCGAAGCCGCCGAGGTAGTCGCGCAGCTTTTGCTCCATTTCCTGCGGGGCCAGGCGAGCCAGGTGCTGAATTGGCGATTCATCCGCGCGTAAAAATTCCAGCTGATGCTGGGCGAAGTAGCCAAGCTTAATGCCCTTCGCCAGGCCGATTTCGCCGCTGACCGGGTTAAGCTCGCCCGCCAGCAGCTTGATCAGCGTGGATTTACCGGCGCCGTTACGCCCCAGCAGACCGATGCGTGAACCCGGCACCAGGTTAAGCTTAATAGAGTCGAGAATAATGCGATCGCCATAGCCTGCGCTCACTTTTTCCATTTTCAGCAGCGGGTTCGGCAGGCTCTCTGGCTCGCGGAAACTGAAGTGGAACGGGTTATCCACGTGCGCGGGGGCGATCATCTCCATGCGTTCCAGCATCTTGATGCGGCTCTGCGCCTGCTTGGCTTTTGACGCCTTGGCCTTGAAGCGATCCACAAAGCTTTGCAGGTGCGCTACGCGCTGCTGCTGGCTTTCATACATCGCCTGCTGCTGGGCAAGGCGCGTCGCGCGCTGGCGTTCGAAGGAGCTGTAGTTGCCGGTGTACTCGAACATGCTTTGCTGTTCGATATGAATGATTTTATCTACTACCGGATCGAGGAAGTCGCGGTCGTGGGAGATCAGAATCAGAGTGCCCTGATAGCTCTTAAGCCACTTCTCCAGCCAAATAACCGCATCGAGATCGAGGTGGTTGGTCGGTTCATCGAGCAGCAGGAGGTCGGAGCGGCAGATCAGCGCCTGCGCCAGGTTGAGGCGCATACGCCAGCCGCCCGAGAAGTCGCTGACCGGGCGTTCAAGCTGTTCGTTGCTGAAGCCCAGACCGTGCAGCAGGCTGGAGGCGCGGGAGCGAATGGTCCAGGCGTCGATGGCGTCCAGCTTGCCGTGAACGGTGGCGATGGCGTGGCCGTCGTTGCGCTCGTTGGCGGCATTGAGCTCCGCTTCGAGCCTGCGGTATTCGCGGTCGCCGTCGATAACATAGTCGAGTGCGGGTTCGCTCAGCGCAGGCGTCTCCTGGTTCACCCAGGCAAGCTGCCAGTTGCCCGGGAAGGTAAAGTTCCCGCCGTCCGCGCTTATCTCGTTTTTCAGCAGCGCCAGCAGGGTGGATTTACCGCAGCCGTTTTTGCCGACCAGCCCCACCTTCTGGCCCGGGTTGATGGTAGCAGTCGCGTTATCCAGCAGGACGCGCACGCCGCGACGAATTTGTAACGAGGAGAAAACAATCATAGAAGCGCCGTATGTTCCGACTATGTTAATTTGTCATTATGATAATGTAAGGTGTGGGCCATTTTTCCCACCGGGCCGCCATGGTAGCCCAAAACGACAACAATACACAAAAACAGAACCGGGAGGGGAGTGATGTCTCAGACAGCGAAAGTGCTGCTGCTGTATGCCCATCCGGAATCTCAGGACTCGGTGGCGAACCGGGTGCTGCTTAAGCCGGCCACACAGCTCAGTAACGTCACGGTGCACGATCTCTACGCGCACTATCCTGATTTTTTTATCGATATTCCTTACGAGCAGGAACTGCTGCGTCAGCATGACGTGATTGTGTTCCAGCATCCGCTTTATACCTACAGCTGTCCGGCGCTGCTCAAAGAGTGGCTGGACCGCGTGCTGAGCCGGGGCTTTTCCAGCGGGGTGGGGGGCAACCAGCTGGCGGGAAAGTACTGGCGGAGCGTCATTACCACCGGTGAGCCGGAAAGTGCTTACCGTCACGACGGGCTGAACCGTTATCCCATGAGCGACATCCTGAGGCCGTTCGAGCTGACGGCGGCGATGTGCCGCATGCACTGGATGAGCCCGATTATTGTTTACTGGGCGCGGCGGCAGGAACCAAAGGCGCTGGCGAGCCATGCCAGAGCCTACGGAGAATGGCTGGCATCACCGATACCGGCGGGAGGACGCTAATGGACGGTTCGAATTTACTCCTTGCCGGGGTGCTGTTTTTGTTTGCCGCCGTGGTCGCCGTGCCGCTTGCCGCGCGTCTCGGCATCGGCGCGGTGCTGGGCTATTTGCTGGCGGGGATCGCCATTGGCCCCTGGGGGCTGGGGTTCATCAGCGATGTGGATGAAATTCTCCACTTCTCCGAGCTGGGCGTGGTGTTCCTGATGTTCATCATCGGTCTTGAGCTGAACCCCTCCAAGCTATGGCAATTGCGGCAATCTATTTTTGGCGTCGGGGCGGCGCAGGTGTTACTCAGCGCCGCCATTCTGGCGGGCCTGCTGATGCTGACGCAGTTTTCCTGGCAGGCGGCGGTGATTGGCGGGATCGGTCTTGCGATGTCGTCGACGGCGATGGCGCTACAGCTGATGCGCGACAAGGGGATGAACCGCAACGAGGCGGGGCAGCTGGGCTTTTCGGTGCTGTTGTTCCAGGATTTAGCGGTGATCCCGGCGCTGGCGCTGGTGCCGCTGCTGGCAGGCTCAGGAGACGATCATTTCGACTGGATGAAAATCGCCATGAAGGTGCTGGCCTTCGCGGGCATGCTGATTGGCGGACGGTTTTTACTGCGCCCGGTATTCCGGTTCATTGCCGCATCCGGCGTGCGCGAGGTATTTACCGCCGCAACGCTGCTGCTGGTGCTCGGCTCGGCGCTGTTCATGGATGCCCTCGGGCTGTCGATGGCGCTCGGGACGTTTATCGCCGGGGTGCTGCTTGCGGAAAGTGAGTACCGCCACGAGCTGGAGACCGCCATCGATCCGTTTAAGGGGCTGCTGTTAGGGCTATTCTTTATTTCGGTGGGCATGGCGCTCAACCTCGGCGTGCTCTATACCCATCTGCTGTGGGTCGTGATGAGCGTGGCGGTGCTGGTCGCGGTGAAAACGCTGGTGCTGTATGTTCTGGCGAGAATTTACGGGCTGCGCAGCTCGGAAAGAATGCAGTTCTCCAGCGTGTTAAGCCAGGGTGGAGAGTTTGCATTTGTGCTGTTTTCCACGGCGTCGTCTCAGAAGCTGTTCAAAGATGACCAGATGGCGCTGCTGCTGGTGACGGTAACGCTGTCGATGATGACCACGCCGCTGCTGATGAAGCTGGTGGATAAACTGCTGTCGCGCCGCCTGAACCCGGCAACCGATGAAGATGAAACGCCGTGGGTGGAGGACGATAAGCCGCAGGTGATCGTCGTGGGCTTTGGCCGCTTCGGACAGGTGATTGGCCGTCTGTTGATGGCGAACAAAATGCGCATCACGGTGCTGGAGCGCGATATCAGCGCGGTCAATCTTATGCGCAAATACGGTTATAAGGTCTACTACGGCGATGCGACGCAGCTTGAGCTGTTGCGCTCGGCGGGAGCGGAGGCCGCGGAGTCCATCATTATCACCTGCAACGATCCGGAAGACACCATGAAGCTGGTGGAGCTGTGCCAGCAGCATTTCCCGCATCTGCATATTCTGGCGCGTGCCCGCGGACGTGTTGAAGCTCACGAACTTTTGCAGGCGGGTGTGAAACACTTCTCCCGTGAAACGTTTTCCAGTGCGCTGGAGTTGGGGCGTAAGGCGCTTATCTCGCTTGGGATGCATCCTCACCAGGCCCAGCGGGCCCAGATGCATTTCCGCCGGCTGGATATGCGCATGCTGCGCGAGCTCATGCCCGTGCACAGCGACACGGCGCAGATCTCCCGCGTGCGGGAAGCGCGTCGCGAGCTGGAGGAGATCTTCCAGCGCGAAATGCAGCAGGAACGACGCCAGCTCGACGGCTGGGATGAATTTGAATAAAGGGTAACGAAAGATGGCTGTACGTAAACGCTTTATCGCGGGCGCAAAGTGCCCGTCCTGCCAGGCGCAAGATACGCTGGCCATGTGGCGCGAAAATAATATCGATATCGTTGAATGTGTTAAGTGCGGCCACCAGATGCGTGAGGCCGACAAAGAAGCCCGCGATCACGTTCGCAAAGAAGAGCAAGTGATCGGCATTTTTCATCCAGACTAGCGATATGCTCTGAGTTTTTTTAAGCTTAAGGGTACACGGGTGCAGATTTCCGCTACAATCTGCGCCAGTAATTTTCCCACGCTCAGGAGATATCATGAAAGTAGCAAAAGACCTGGTGGTCAGCCTGGCCTATCAGGTACGTACAGAAGACGGTGTGTTGGTTGATGAGTCTCCGGTGAGTGCGCCGCTGGACTACCTGCATGGTCACGGTTCCCTGATTTCCGGCCTGGAAACTGCGCTGGAAGGCCATGAAGTTGGCGACAAATTCGACGTTGCTGTAGGCGCAAACGACGCTTACGGTCAGTATGACGACAACCTGGTTCAGCGCGTTCCTAAAGACGTGTTCATGGGCGTTGACGAGTTGCAGGTTGGCATGCGCTTCCTGGCTGAAACTGACCAGGGTCCGGTTCCTGTTGAAATCACTGAAGTTGAAGACGACCACGTTGTGGTTGACGGCAACCACATGCTGGCTGGCCAGAACCTGAAGTTCAACGTAGAAGTTGTTGCTATCCGTGAAGCAACCGAAGAAGAGCTGGCTCATGGTCACGTTCACGGTGCGCACGGTCACGACCACGACCACGATCACGGCCATGACGGCTGCTGCGGTGGTCACGGCCACGACCATGGTCACGACCACGACCACGGTAAAGGTGGTTGCGGTAACGGCGGCTGCGGTTGCCACTGATTCCGTACTGCGGAAAATAAAAAAGCGGGATAATCCCGCTTTTTTTACGCCTCAATAATGAGGTGGTGGCGTCTCTTCCGACTGAGAGGCAATATTCGACGGCTGCGTGGCCTTCAGTTTTTCCGTCAGCAGGCGCATATGATCGCGCAGTTTTGCCATTTCAAGCTCATGGGCCGTTACGGTCTGGTTCAGTTCTTCGATGGTGATGTCCTGAAAAGCCAGGCGGCTTTCCAGCTCAGCCAGTCTCGCTTCGATCATTGTATCCTTCATCATTCACCTCGTTTATATCTCATACGCCATAATGGGCCAGCGGCGGCGAAGTGTAGCTGACTTTTTCCTTAAGTACAGTATCCATCTCCCTGACAAGAAACTTATTTAAACAAAAATAGTCTGAAAAGAGGCGACAATAGGGGGAGTCTGTCTGTAGATTTCTTCCACAACGTTTTATAGTACGTCACTCATTTACGTTTAACACTGGGGTGAGAGACCTCAGGTCCTGGAGATATGGATGAAATCACTGTTTAAAGTTACGCTGCTGGCGACCACGATGGCCGTTGCGCTCAACGCGCCGCTGTCTTTCGCTGCTGATACTGCTGCGAAGCCTGCTGCGACTACAGACAGCAAAGCGGCATTCAAAAATGACGACCAGAAATCCGCCTACGCACTTGGCGCGTCTCTGGGTCGTTACATGGAAAACTCTCTGAAAGAACAAGAGAAGCTGGGCATCAAACTGGACAAAAACCAGCTGATCGCCGGTGTTCAGGATGCGTTCGCCGACAAGAGCAAGCTCTCTGATCAGGAAATCGAGCAGACTCTGCAAGCGTTTGAAGCGCGTGTGAAAGGCGCCGCTCAAACCAAGATGGAAGCAGACGCTAAAGATAACGAAGCGAAAGGCAAAGCCTACCGCGACAAGTTTGCTAAAGAGAAAGGCGTTAAAACGTCTTCTACCGGCCTGATCTATAAAGTTGAGAAAGAAGGGACCGGCGATGCGCCTAAAGACAGCGACACCGTTGTGGTGAACTACAAAGGTACGCTGATCGACGGTAAAGAGTTCGATAACTCTTACACCCGCGGTGAGCCTCTCTCCTTCCGTCTGGACGGTGTGATCCCGGGCTGGACCGAAGGCCTGAAGAACATCAAGAAAGGCGGTAAGATCAAGCTGGTCATTCCACCAGACCTGGCTTACGGCAAAACTGGCGTTCCGGGCATCCCGGCTAACTCTACGCTGGTATTTGACGTAGAACTGCTGGACATCAAACCGGCTCCGAAAGCGGATGCGAAAGCAGACGCACCGGCTGACGATAAAGCCGCAGCAGCCAAGAAGTAATGCTGAGAAAAACCGCCGCCTGCCAGGCGGCGGTTTTTTTTATGTGGGGCAGATATAATTAACACTGGAAAGCGTTATACACGCTGTATTAATTTAGTTGTCCGTGTAGATAATGAGCCTGCCCTGAAAACCTAACGACAGGCTCCTGAAAAGGAGTGTTTTTTTCATGTCCAGGTCGCTTTTAACCAACGAAACCAGTGAACTTGATTTGCTGGATCAACGTCCATTTGACCAGACCGACTTCGATATTCTGAAATCCTACGAAGCGGTAGTGGACGGGTTAGCGATGCTCATTGGTTCCCACTGCGAAATCGTATTGCATTCCCTGCAAGATCTTAAGTGTTCCGCTATCCGCATTGCGAACGGTGAGCACACTGGCCGTAAAATTGGTTCGCCAATCACCGACCTTGCATTGCGTATGTTGCATGACATGACCGGCGCGGACAGCAGCGTCTCAAAATGCTATTTCACCCGCGCCAAAAGCGGCGTGCTGATGAAATCAGAAACTATCGCGATTCGAAACCGCGACCACCGGGTTATCGGGTTGCTGTGCATCAACATGAACCTTGATGTGCCCTTCTCTCAAATCATGAGCACCTTCATTCCGCCAGAAACGCCGGACGTGGGCTCGTCGGTGAACTTTGCTTCCTCCGTTGAGGATCTCGTGACCCAGACGCTGGAGTTCACCATTGAAGAGGTGAATGCCGATCGCAACGTATCCAACAACGCCAAGAATCGTCAGATCGTCCTGAACCTCTATGAGAAAGGGATTTTTGATATCAAAGATGCCATCAACCAGGTAGCCGATCGCCTGAATATCTCTAAGCACACGGTTTACCTTTATATTCGCCAGTTCAAAAGCGGCGATTTCCTGGGGCAAGACAAGTAATGCGCTTTGCGTTAATGGTGACGGGCCCGGCGTACGGAACCCAGCAGGCCAGCAGCGCGCTACAGTTTGCCCATGCGCTGCTTGATGCCGGCCATGAACTGGCAAGCGTCTTCTTCTATCGTGAAGGGGTGTATAACGCGAACCAGTTTACCTCTCCGGCAAGCGATGAGTTTGACCTTGTGCGCGCCTGGCAAAAATTAAACGAAACGCAGGGCGTTGAGCTGCATATCTGCGTCGCCGCGGCACTGCGTCGCGGTGTGGCGGATGCGACCGAAGCCGAACGCCTCGGTCTGGCGGGGGCCAACCTGCAACCGGGCTTTTCGCTCAGCGGATTAGGTGCATTGGCACAGGCCGCGTTGACCTGCGACAGAGTGGTGCAATTTTGATGAAGCGCGTAGCGTTTGTTTTTACTTCTGCGCCGCACGGCAGCGCTTCAGGTCGCGAAGGGCTGGATGCATTGCTCGCGACATCGGCATTAACCGAAGATATCGGCGTGTTCTTTATAGGCGATGGCGTATTCCAGCTTCTGGCCGGCCAACAGCCGCAGGCTATTCTCGCGCGCGATTACATTGCGACCTTTAAGGTCCTGCCGCTCTATGACATTGAAACCTTCTATGTGTGTGCCGACTCGCTGGCCGCTCGTGGGTTAAACGAGAATACATCGTTCGTGCTGGACGTGACGATCCTCGCCTCTACGGCGCTGCGCGAACATCTCTCTCACTACGATACCGTTCTGACTTTCTGAGGCCGTCATGCTCCATACCCTGAGCCGTTCACCGTGGCAATGCGATATCGACACGTTACTGAGCATGCTGCGCGAAGGCGACGATCTGCTGCTGATTCAGGATGGCGTGCTGGCGGCGCTTGAAGGCAGCCGTTTTGTTGAAATCCTCAGTAATGCCCCCATAACTGTCTCTGCGCTGAAGGACGATCTGGATGCGCGGGGTCTTTCTGGTCAAATTTCAGCCAAAATTGACGTGGTTGGCTATACTGATTTCGTCAATCTTACTGTGACGCACGCCAGTCAAATGAACTGGTGATTTGAGATCGCTGTATATTTCTTGACACCTTTTCGACGTAGCCCTAAAATTTCGCGTCCTCATATTGTATGAGGTCGTTTTATTACGTGTTTACGAAGCAAAAGCTAAAACCAGGAGCTATTTAATGGCAACAGTTAACCAGCTGGTACGCAAACCACGTGCACGCAAAGTTGCAAAAAGCAACGTGCCTGCGCTGGAAGCCTGCCCGCAGAAACGTGGTGTATGTACTCGTGTATATACCACCACTCCTAAAAAACCAAACTCCGCACTGCGTAAAGTATGCCGTGTGCGTTTGACTAACGGTTTCGAAGTGACTTCCTACATCGGTGGTGAAGGTCACAACCTTCAGGAGCACTCCGTGATCCTGATCCGTGGCGGTCGTGTTAAAGACCTTCCGGGTGTTCGTTACCACACCGTTCGTGGTGCGCTGGACTGCTCAGGTGTTAAAGACCGTAAGCAGGCTCGCTCCAAGTACGGCGTGAAGCGTCCTAAGGCTTAATGGTTCTCCGTTAAGTAAGGCCAAACTGATTTATCTTAATGTCAAACTAAACTCGTAGAGTTTTGGACAATCCTGAATTAACAACGGAGTAATCCCATGCCACGTCGTCGCGTCATTGGTCAGCGTAAAATTCTTCCAGATCCGAAATTCGGATCAGAACTGCTGGCAAAATTTGTAAATATCCTGATGGTAGATGGTAAGAAATCTACCGCAGAAGCAATCGTATACAGCGCGCTGGAGACCCTGGCTCAGCGTTCTGGTAAAAATGAACTGGAAGCTTTCGAAGTCGCTCTCGACAACGTGCGCCCGACTGTAGAAGTTAAGTCTCGCCGCGTTGGTGGTTCTACTTATCAGGTTCCAGTTGAAGTTCGTCCGGTTCGTCGTAATGCTCTGGCAATGCGTTGGATCGTTGAAGCTGCTCGTAAACGCGGTGATAAATCCATGGCTCTGCGTCTGGCGAACGAACTTTCTGATGCTGCGGAAAACAAAGGTACCGCAGTTAAGAAACGTGAAGACGTTCACCGTATGGCAGAAGCCAACAAGGCGTTCGCACACTACCGTTGGTAATCCCTTCGGAGTCGTAGTCACCAGGCGGGCGCTTCAGAGAAGCCGCCCGCTCTGGGTAACTTAACTGAACGCCTAAAGATATAAACGAGGAATCAAATGGCTCGTACAACACCCATCGCACGCTACCGTAACATCGGTATCAGTGCGCACATCGACGCCGGTAAAACCACTACTACCGAACGTATTCTGTTCTACACCGGTGTAAACCATAAAATCGGTGAAGTTCATGACGGCGCTGCCACCATGGACTGGATGGAACAGGAGCAGGAGCGTGGTATTACTATCACCTCCGCAGCGACTACTGCTTTCTGGTCAGGTATGGCTAAGCAGTACGAACCGCATCGCGTAAACATCATCGACACCCCAGGGCACGTTGACTTCACCATCGAAGTAGAACGTTCCATGCGTGTTCTTGACGGCGCGGTAATGGTTTATTGCGCAGTTGGTGGTGTTCAGCCACAGTCTGAAACCGTATGGCGTCAGGCGAACAAATATAAAGTTCCACGCATCGCGTTCGTTAACAAAATGGACCGTATGGGTGCTAACTTCCTGAAAGTTGTTGGCCAGATCAAAACCCGTCTGGGCGCGAACCCTGTTCCGCTTCAGCTGGCAATTGGTGCTGAAGAAGGTTTCACCGGCGTTATCGACCTGGTGAAAATGAAAGCGATCAACTGGAACGAAGCAGATGCGGGCGTTACCTTCGAATACGAAGATATCCCGGCAGAGATGCAGGACCTGGCTGACGAATGGCACCAGAACCTGATCGAATCCGCAGCAGAAGCTTCTGAAGAGCTGATGGAGAAATACCTGGGTGGTGAAGAACTGACTGAGCAAGAGATCAAATCTGCTCTGCGTCAGCGCGTTCTGAACAACGAAATCATCCTGGTAACCTGTGGTTCTGCGTTCAAGAACAAAGGTGTTCAGGCAATGCTGGATGCGGTAGTTGACTACCTGCCATCCCCGGTTGACGTTCCTGCGATCAACGGCATCCTGGACGACGGTAAAGATACTCCGGCTGAGCGTCACGCAAGTGATGACGAGCCGTTCTCTGCACTGGCGTTCAAAATTGCTACCGACCCATTCGTGGGTAACCTGACCTTCTTCCGCGTTTACTCTGGTGTGGTTAACTCCGGTGACACCATCCTGAACTCCGTGAAAGCGGCGCGTGAACGTTTTGGCCGTATCGTACAGATGCACGCTAACAAACGTGAAGAGATCAAAGAAGTTCGTGCGGGCGACATCGCTGCTGCTATCGGTCTGAAAGACGTGACTACCGGTGACACCCTGTGTGACCCGGATCACCCGATCATTCTGGAGCGTATGGAATTCCCAGAGCCGGTAATCTCCATCGCGGTTGAACCAAAAACCAAAGCTGACCAGGAAAAAATGGGTCTGGCTCTGGGCCGTCTGGCGAAAGAAGACCCATCATTCCGCGTATGGACTGATGAAGAATCTAACCAGACCATCATCGCTGGTATGGGTGAACTGCACCTGGACATCATCGTTGACCGTATGAAACGTGAATTCAACGTTGAAGCGAACGTGGGTAAACCTCAGGTTGCTTACCGCGAAGCGATTCGCGCGAAAGTTACCGATGTTGAAGGTAAACACGCTAAGCAGTCTGGTGGTCGCGGTCAGTACGGTCACGTTGTGATCGACATGTACCCACTGGAGCCGGGCTCTAACCCTAAAGGTTACGAGTTCATCAACGACATCAAAGGTGGTGTAATTCCTGGCGAATACATCCCTGCCGTTGATAAAGGCATCCAGGAGCAGCTGAAAGCTGGTCCTCTGGCTGGTTACCCGGTTGTAGACATGGGTGTTCGTCTGCACTTCGGTTCTTACCACGACGTTGACTCCTCTGAACTGGCGTTTAAACTGGCTGCGTCTATTGCCTTTAAAGAAGGCTTTAAGAAAGCAAAACCAGTTCTGCTTGAGCCAATCATGAAGGTTGAAGTAGAAACTCCGGAAGAGAACACCGGTGACGTTATCGGTGACTTGAGCCGTCGTCGCGGTATGCTGCGTGGTCAGGAATCCGAAGTAACTGGCGTTAAGATCCACGCTGAAGTTCCGCTGTCTGAAATGTTCGGATATGCAACTCAGCTGCGTTCTCTGACCAAAGGTCGTGCATCATACACTATGGAATTCCTGAAGTATGATGATGCGCCGAACAACGTTGCTCAGGCCGTTATCGAAGCCCGTGGTAAGTAATCCACAGGATTAAAACCTAAGTCCCGTGCTCTCTCCGAAGGGGAGAGCACTATAGTAAGGAATATAGCCGTGTCTAAAGAAAAATTTGAACGTACAAAACCGCACGTCAACGTTGGTACTATCGGCCACGTTGACCATGGTAAAACTACCCTGACTGCTGCAATCACTACCGTACTGGCTAAAACCTACGGCGGTGCTGCTCGTGCTTTCGACCAGATCGATAACGCACCA